>JADZDP010000146.1 GCA_020850995.1 Deltaproteobacteria bacterium | reverse complement strand
TCGAGGTGCAAGAGCAGGCGCGAGCACTCGCGCGCGAAGCCCGCCGCCGCCTCGGCGTCACCGAGGGTCTCGCCCAGGCGCCCGATGTCGGCGCCGGCGCAAAAGGCGCGCTCGCCGTAGCCCACCAACACGAAGCCCGCGATCGTGGGGTCGCCCTCGCGCGCCTTGATGAGCGCCAGGATCTCGTCGGTCATCTCGTCGTCGAGGGCGTTGAGCGCCTGCGGCCGGCGCAGCGTGATGACACCCACACCGTCGACGTCATCCATCAGCACCTTGCGCGAGAAGCGCTGGTACTCGGGCAGCGCGCGCTTGGGCTGCGGCATGCCCGGCCGCTCGCGCGCGAAGCGCTCGAACACGCGCGCGCACTCGGCCTCGCCGAGCTCACGCATGAGCTCCAGCGGCCCCTGCTTGAAGCCGAGGCCGAGCACGCAGCCCACGTCGAGGTCCGCCGGGGCGCCGATGCCGCGGTCGAGGATGTCGACGGACTGCGAGAACAGCACGCCGAGCAGGCGATCGCGCACGCGCGCGGCCACGTCGTCGCTCACGGGCACGCTCTTGCCGGGGGCCACCGTGTGCCACTCGCGCACCGACTCGAACACGCGCGCCGGGCGATAGGCCGGGCCCTCCTCCATCTGCAGCGTGTTGGTCTCGACGATGATGGGGTTGCCGTGCGCCAGGTTGAGCACTTGGAAGGGGCCGGCGTGCACGTAGGCGTGCGCCACCGTGTCGATCTCGGCGGCGGTGGCGTCGCTAAGCAAGAGCGCCGCGTCGTTGCACCAGTTGTCGAACACGCGATCGAGCATGAAGCAGAGCGCGTCGCTGGTGACGAAGGGGACCTTGCCCGTGGCGGCGAACAGCGCGCGCAGCGCCAAGAGCACGTCGGCGCGCACCTTGTCCCAGCGGATCACCTCGACGGCGGGGTTCTGAAAGGCCGGCGCGAAGAAGTGCGTGACGGTGGCGCGCTCGGGGTGCTTGAGGTGCGAGAACAAGCGCGCCGCGGGCAATGACGAAGTGTTCGAGGTGATCCACGCGTCGTCGCGGACCAGGCTCTCTACCTGCGTGAAGATCTTGCGCTTGAGCTCCAGGCGCTCGGTGGCGGCCTCGAGCACCCAGTCGGCGCTCGCCAGGTCTTGGTACGAGAGCGTGTACGTGAAGGCCGCGTTGATGCGCTCAGCGTCGTCCGGCTTGAGCTTGCCCTTCTTCACGCCCTTGTCGGCGGTCTTGGCGATGCGCTCTTTGGCCTTGGCGAGCGCCTCTTCCACCACGTCCACCAGCACCAGCTTCACGTCCTTCAAGGTGGAGGCGAGGTAGTAGGCGATGTCGGGCCCAATGGTGCCGGCGCCGATGACGGCGATGGTTCTCGGCCGCGGCAGGGCAGGGGGCGAGAGGAGCGGGTTTTCGCGCGAGGCCTGGTCGGTCATAGGGCACTGGTTGCCCAGATTCGGCGCAAAAGGAAAGGCACGGCGATGAGCGCGCGACGCGATGGCCCCGCTCCCACCGAGACACGCCAGCGCGTGGCCGCCCTCGACGACACGCTCATCGACGACACGCACAAGGGCTGGCCGGCCACGCGCGCGCCGGCGCGCCTTGGCGAGCTCGGGCGCCTCGGGCTCGACCTGCTGCGCGGCGACCTGTGCCTGCCGGTGGCGGTGCTCAAGGAGCGCGCCCTCGACAACAACGCGCGCTGGCTGCGCGTCTTCCTCGACGCCACCGGCGCGACGCTGGCGCCCCACGGCAAGACCACCATGAGCCCACAGCTCTTCTTGCGTCAGCTCGACGACGGCGCCTGGGGCATCACGGTGGCCACCGTGCACCAGCTGCAGGTGTGCCGGCGCTTCGGCGTGCCGCGCCTGCTGCTGGCCAACCAGCTCGTCGACGACGCGGCGCTCGCGGTGGTGGTGGCCGAGCTCGCCAAGGACGAGGGCTTCGAGGTGGTGGCGCTGGCCGACTCCCTCGAAGGCGTGCGCAAGGCAGCGGCGGCCGCGCGCGCGGGCGGCCTCCACCGGCCGCTGCGGCTGATGGTCGAGGTGGGCTTCGCCGGCGGGCGCACCGGCTGTCGCGGCCGCGAGCAGGCGCTCGACGTGGCCCGCGCCATCGCCGACGACAGCGCGCTGGCGCTGGTGGGCGTGGAGGGCTTCGAGGGCCTCATCCATAGCAGCGACGTCGAGGCCGACGTGCGCGCGGTCTGCTCCTTCCTCGACGAGGTGGTGGGGGTTGCGCGCGCCGCCGCCGCCGAGGGCCTGTTTGCGCCCGGCCCGGTGCTCTTGTCGGCGGGCGGCTCGGCCTACTACGACCTCGTCGCCGAGCGCTTGGGGAAGAGCGGCGTCGACGGGGCCCAGGTTCTCCTGCGTGCCGGCTGCTACCTCACCCACGACGCCGCCGTGTACGCGGGCGCCCACGCGGACGCGCGCCGCCGCCTGGCCGCGCAGCACCACGTGCCCGGCGAGCTCGTCCCTGCGCTCGAGCTGCTCGCGGTCGTGCTGTCGCGCCCCGAGCGCGAGCGCGCCATCCTCGGCCTCGGCAAGCGCGACGTCGGCAACGACTACGGCCCGCCGGTGGTGCTCGCCATGAGCAGCGCCGGCGCCCCGCCGGCGCCGCTCGCCGCTCACGTGGTCGTCGAGCTCAACGATCAGCACGCGCACCTGCGCGTGCCCGCCGACAGCCCGCTCGCCGTGGGCGACGTGGTGCTGCTCGGCATCTCGCACCCGTGCACCACCTTCGACAAGTGGCGCGTGCTGTTCACCGTCGACGACCGCTACCGCGTGCTCGGCGCGGTCCGCACCTTCTTCTGACCGTTCCGCGCTACGGCGCCCGCAGCGCCGCCACATAGAACCCGTCGGTGCCGTGCCGGTGCGGGCTCAGGCGCAGCTCGCCGGCGCCCTCGTCGTCGAGCATGACCTGATCGCGCCACAGCGCCGAGAGCGACGTGCGCGCGAGCCCCGGCGTGCGCGCGAGCGCGGCCTCGACCACGGCCTCGTTCTCGGCGCGCAACAGCGAGCAGGTCGCGTAGATCACGATGCCACCGGGTCGCACGAGCGTCAGCGCAGCGCCGAGCAGGCGGCCCTGTAGCTCGGCCATGCCCGGCACATCGTCGTCGCGCAGGCGGTAGGCGAGGTCGGGCGCGCGCCGCAGCGTACCGGTGCCCGAGCAGGGCGCGTCGAGCAGCACCTTGTCAAAGGAGCGGGCGCGCAGGCCCGGCCTGGTGCCATCGGTGACGACGCGCGCGGCCGCTGATGGTGCGCGCTCGACGCGCTCGGCGCCGAGGTCGGCGGCCACCACCGAGGCGCCCGTTTGCAGGAGCAGGCGCGCCTTGATGCCCGCGCCGGCGCACAGGTCGAGCACGCGCTCGCCGGGCCGCGCGTCGAGGGCGCGGGCGATGATCTGGCTGCCCTCGTCCATGGGCCACACTGCGTCGCGCAGGGCGGGGGGCAAGCGCGCGAGGCGCACACGCCCAAGCACGCGCACGGCGCTGCGCAAGAGCGGCGAGGGCACGGCGAGGGCGCCCTGGGCGCCCACGGCCGCCACGAGCTCGTCGACCGCAGCGCGCGCCGGGTCGAGGGCGAGCCCCACGGGCGCAGGGCGGCCGAGCGCCTCGAGGAGCGCTGGGGCATCGTCGCGCTCCGCGCGCAGCCGCGCATCGAGCCACGCGGGCAGCGCACTCCCCACGGCGGGCGCGTCGTCGTGAAGGAGCGCGGCGAGCGACGCGTCGAGCGCCTGGCGCGCGCGCGCGTCGGGCGCGCCGCTGGTCGCCCGCTGTGCCAACAAGAGCGCGCACAGATCGCGCTCACGTACCGGTGGCGCCCGCCCGCCGCGGCGCGCCAGCGCCTCGCCGATGCGCTCGTCGGCCACGGCGCGCCGGTGCGCCCACGCGAACACCAGGTCGCCCAAGGCGGCGCGCTCTCGCGGACCCAGCCGGTGCGCGCGGGCCACGGCCGCTGCGACCCGATCGAGCGGCTCGCTGGCGGCGCGGTGGCGCGCGATGACGTCGAGCGCGCACTCGAAGAGCAGGGGCAGGCGCTGGCGCGTGGGCACGACGAGACCATTGGCGCGCCCAGGCGCGTCCCGCAAGCGCATGTTATTGATAATGGTACATAAGTAAACGACGCTCCACGACCGGCGCGAGCACACTTGCCGACGACCCCTCGATCGGCCCACCCTAGCGCCCGCATGCACGGCAGCACCTTGGTGGTCGACGACGATGACGGGCGCCGCCGCCAGATCGTGCAGGCGTTGTCGATCCACGGCTTGCGCTACCTCGACGTGGCCGACGCCTTCGGCGCCATGGCCGCCCTGGGCCGCGCCGATTTTGGCGTGGTGGTGGCAAACGAGGGCCGCCGCACGCTCTCGCTGCGCGGGCTTTGCCAGCTCGCGCGCCGTCGTCACCCCGACATCATCATCTTGGTGGTGCACCGGCCCGGATCTGATCCCGCGGCCATCCCCGGCATCCTCGGGGTGCCGGTAGAGGTGCTGCCGCCCACCACCAGCCCCGATGACATCGCCGGCATCATCCGCGGCGCGCTCGCCGACGCGATGGACACCACGCGCCTGCCGCGGGCCCAGGGCGGCCCAACCACCGAGCCCGGCGGATCGACCTTCGATGTCGACGTGGTCTCCGTCGATGAAGAGCCGACCATCAAGACGCGGCTCGCGCCCGTGGCTGCAGCGGCCGCGGCGCTCACGCCGGTCGACGAGCCCACGCTGAAATTGCCGTCCGCACCCGGGCCTGCGCTGGGGCCGCCGCACTTGCCAACACCCTTGACCGCGCCCTTGCCCGCGCCGCTGTCGGCGCCCTTGCCCGCGCCGTTGCCGCCCGTGCCCGCGCCGTTGCCGCCCGTGCCCCCGGCGCCGCGCCCCGCGCCTCCGTCGGTGGCCGAGCTCGTGGCGCCGCTGCCGGCATCCGAGCCAGTGCTCATGGCGTCGGACCTCCCGACCATCCCCAACGCCATTCGTCCCCTCGCACACGACGAAGCGACCGAGCGCATGGAGGCCGCGCCGCGGGCGCCGGCGCCTGTCGAGCGCCCGGCGGAGGCTTTGCTCGAGGGTGCGCTCGAGAGCACCACCGGCCCCGCCCTGCTGATGGGGGTGTTCGCGCAAGAGCTCACCGGCCGCTTGACGGTGAAGGACGGCCCTGCCGCCGGCACCCTGTACTTCTACCGTGGCGAGCCCGTGTGGGCCGACGACCCCCTCGGCGACGCCGGGCTCCACCGTCGTCTGGTGCAGCGCGGGCGCCTCAAGCCGAACCAACAGCTCGACCGTGTGCCGCAAGGCCAGCTCCTCGGCTCGTTGGTGCAAAAGGGCATCCTGTCAGGTCAGCAGATGCACGAGTTCATGCGCGAGCTCGTGCGCGACGTGGTGCTCGCGCTGGCCAACGCCGGCACGGGCGCCTTCCGCTTCGACGAGGACAAGAAGTTCCTCGAGGTGGCGCCGCTGTTGAAGGTCAACCCCTTCGGGCTCATCCTCGAGTCGCGCCGCAAGTCGATGCCGCCGGCGGAGCTGTTGCGCTTGAGCAACGAGATCGCCGACCAATACGTGCTGCCGCAGCCGGGTCTCATCAGCGCAGCCGACAAGATCGCCCCGTTCGTGCGCGGCGCGCGCCTCGGGCGCATCGTCGACGGATCGCGCACCACGCGCAACCTCCTCGAGGCCACCACCCTCGATGCCTTCATGGGCACGCTGGTGTTCATCACCTTGCGCGACGCCAAGCTGGTCACCTTCGACAGCGCGCCGCACCTGCCGGCCGAGGGCGGCGTCACGCTCAGGGACGCTGCCCTGAGCGACGAGCCGCGGGAGATCACGCTGGTCGATGCCGAGCTGCCGCCGATGCCCGAGGGCACGTCGGAGGAGGCGGCGGCGCGCGAGGAGATCTTCGCGCTCTACATGCGCCTCAAGCCGCTCACCTTGCCCAGAGACGTGCTCGGTGTCCCCATCAGCGCGAGCGTGGAGGAGGTGGAGCAGGCCTACCAGGCGCGCCTGCGCGAGCTCGATCCGCGCCGCATCCCGGAGGGATCGGCGCGGCAGCTGCTGGCGGCGCGCGTCGAGGAGCTGACGCGCAAGGTCACCAACGCCTATCAGGCCGTCCGACTGCAGCTCGGCGCCTCCGAGCTTTCTGGCCAGGTGCCCGCGGCACGGAAGCACAATCCCTTCTGAGCTGCCGGGCTTCCGCCCGCGTGACGCGGTGCGCTTCCGAAGAAAAAAGGGGGATAGGCGAGCACCGCGTGGCGCCCTATAGGAAGAGGTGGAGCGGTTGCCCGTGAGGGGCGCTGCCCAGATCCGGGGGGATCACATGTTCGGTAACTACGCTCACACCAGCGCCAGCGCCGGAGCGCGCAATCGCGGCGCAGCAACCCAAGACAGGATCGTCGAGCGCGCGGTGCACATCGCGAGCGTCGAGGGGCTGTCATCCATGAGCCTGGCCACCTTGGCCAAGGCGACGTCCATGTCGAAGAGCGGGCTGTACGCGCACTTCCGCAGCAAGGAGGCGCTGCAGATCGCCATCATCGACGAGGCCGAGCGCACGTTCCGGCGCTTGGTGGTCGAACCGGCGCGCGATCAGAGCGGCCTCGACCGGCTCGTGACGCTGGTGCGCGGCTATGCCGCGTACTGCGCCGACGGGCCCTTCGACGGGGGCTGCTTCTTCGCTGCCGCATCGCACGAGTTCGACGGTCGCCCTGGCGCCGTGCGCGATCGCCTCGCGGCGTTCGCCGACGGCTGGTGCACCGAGCTGCGCGCCTGCGTGAAGGACGCGCTCCAGCGCAGCGAGCTCGCGCCTGGCACCGACCCGGCGGCCGTGGCCTTCGAGGTGCTCGCGCTCGGGCTCGGTGGCAACTTCTACTCGCAGCTGCTCGTGGGCCGCGAGGCCGCCGCGCGCCTCTCGAGAGAGGCCGCCGACCGCCTGATCGCGCGCCACGGCGCCGCTCAGCGGCTCGGCGCGAACTCGAGCACGTAGTCGAAGCGCTCGGGGTCACCGGTCCAAAGAGGGAAGCGCCAGCGCTTCACCTGCGTGGTGAGGCACGTCTTGAACTCGCGCCCAGCGAGCGGCTTCGGGGCCTTGACCACCTCGACGGCGCCCACCTCGCCCGAGGGGAGCACGCGCAGGCGTAGCGTGACCTCGCCGCGGGCCTTTTGGTTGCGTGCCTGCACCTTGTCGACGTAGCAGCGCGTGATCTCCTCGCGCGTGCTGCGCGCGATCTCGCGCCGCTGCGCAGCGCTCAAGCGCGACGGCGGCGTACCCTTGTCGCGCGCCTTCTCCCGCTCGATGCGTCGCAGGCGCTCGCGTTCGGCGGCCTCCTGCGCCGCCACCTGCTTGGCGGTGAGCGCGGCCTCTTGCGCGCTCAGCCGCTCCACCAGCGTGGGGTCGGCGTCGCTCTTGCTCAGGCGCTGCTTGAGGGTGGCCAAGGCCTCGTCTGCTTGGTCGAGCGCGTTGGCGGCCAGGAGCACCTCGAGCCGCATGCTGAGCGCGCCTTGGTGCTCGGGTTCCTCGATGAGCGCGGCGTCCACAGCGACGTGCGCGGCCTCGACCTGTCCCCTGTCGAGGTTGAGGCGCGCGGTGGCCAGCAACATGTTGATGGTCGCCGAGTCCGTGTCGGGCTTCTGCTCGCCAGCGTCTATGGGCGTGAGCAGTTGCTCGACGTCGAAGGGGAGCCGGTTGGTCTGCTTGGCCCAGACGGTGGCGGCCACCACGCCGGTGACGGCCAGCAGGGCGAGCCAGGTCCCCGTGCGCCGCGGTCGCACCGCGCGGATCTCCTCCATGCTCGGGTCGTCGAGCGCGGCACCGGTCTTTGGCGGCGCGCTCAGCCCCTGTGCCGCCGGCGGGTCCGTCGGCTGCGCGGGCGGCGCGGTGGACGGCTCGGCCTTCGCGGGTACCGACGTGGTGCGCGGCGTGGCGCGTGGCGTGGGGCGTACCAGCGGGAACGACCCGGTGCCGTCGAGCAGACTGATGGCCTCGGTGGCGTCGGCCGGGCGGTCGGCGGGGTCCTTGCGCAGCAACAGGCGCGTCAGCGCGACCAGATCCTCGGGCACGTCGCTGCCACGGGCCTCGCACAGGTCGGGCACCGGATCTTCGACGTGCATGCGCAGCACCGTGAAGGTCTTTTGCGCATCGAAGGGCGGCCGGCCGGCGAGCATCTCGAACAGGATCAAGCCCGCCGCGTACAGGTCGGAGCGGCCATCGACGAGGTGTCCCGAGATCTGCTCCGGGCTCATGTACTGCGGCGTGCCCATCAACATGCCGGTCTGGGTGAGCCGCTGCTCGCCGCTCTCCTTCTTGGCGATGCCCCAGTCCACCAAGAAGACGCGCACGTCGACGTCGAGATCGCCCTCGATGATGACGTTCGACGGCTTGACGTCTCGGTGGATGACGCCGCGCGCGTGGGCGAAGCCCAGCGCCGACAGGATGGCGCGCAGCACTTTGCGGGCGTGCTCGGGCTCCATGACGCCGAGGCGCCGAATGCGCGCGTCGAGCGATTCGCCAGCGATGTACTTCATCACCAGGAAGCGGTCGTCGCCGTCCTGGGCGAAGGTGATGAGCGGGACGATGTTCGGGTGATCCATCGCCGCCAGCGCGCGCGCCTCCTGGACGAAGCGCTCGCGGATGTCGCGCTCGCGCGCCAGCGCGGCGGGCAGCACCTTGACCGCCACCTCCTGACCGCTGACGTCGTCACGGGCGAGATACACCGTGCCCATGCCGCCGCGGCCGAGCTGCCGCACCACGGTGTAGTGCCCGAGGATCCCTTGGCCAGGGCGGAAGCGCGCCTCGTCTGCCTTCTCGCCACCGGTCTCGGCGGGGTTCGATCGCGCGTCGTCCTCCACGTCATCGCCCGTGACGCGTCGACGGGTGTCGGCCTCGGCGGTCACGCGGGCGCCCGTGGGGGGCGAGACCGCCACGGGTGCCGGGAGCTCCAGGCCCGTCGGCCGCGGCGCACGCTCGAGGCCACAGGCGGCGCACGCCGATGCCTCGGGCGCAACAGTGGCGCCGCAGCGCGTGCAGGGGGCTGCCGATCCGGTCATGGTTTCGCCCCATGCTGACAGGGGCAGGGGGTGCTTTGCCATGTTTTCGCCCGTCGCGGACACCTGCCTCGACGCGGGACGCCCCCCGTGGCACCGACGGGCCCATGAGCCTGTTCCACGATGCCAGCACCGTCCGGGCGCGCGCGCTCCTGATCGGCGAGCGCATCGACGTGCGCGCCCTCGAGCAGGCGCAGCGCCTGGCCTCGTCGCCGCTGGTGATCCAGGCCGGCGCCCGCGGGGTGGCGGTGGTGTTCCGCTGGGGGGCCGTGGTCCTCTTCCACGTGGCCCCTCTCGAGGAGGTGGGGCTGCTCGACCAGCTTCGTCGCTTGGCCGAGGACCCCGTCGCGAAGCCGGAGCAGGAGGAGGCCGAGGTCCGCATCGCCGCCGAGAAACCCGAGGGCGTGGAGGCCTCGGTCATCCAGGTGGGCGCGTTCACCATCGAACGCCTGCAGGTGGTCGCCGAGATCCTGGGCCGGAGCGTGGCGCTGGCCCGCTCCGAGGCGCAGGTGAAGGAGAGCGTGGCCGTCATCGAGAGCTGGGCGCGCGGCCTCGAGAAGACCGGCACCGGCGGGGCGCTGGAGCGACAACTCAAGCGCCACCTCGGCGCCACCCTGCTCATCCAGCACGCCATGGCCGCGCGCGTGGAGATCGGCGACAAGCCCGACCTCCTGTGGGAGCGCCCCGACCTCGAGCGCCTCTACGCGCGCCTCGAGGACGAGTACGAGTTGAAGGAGCGCGACAAGATCCTCGACCGCAAGCTCGCGCTCATCACCAGCACGGTGGAGTCGCTCTTGAACATCGTGGCGACGAAGCATTCGAACCGCCTCGAGTGGTACATCATCGGGCTCATCCTGTTCGAGATCGTGCTGACGGTGTTCACCATGGTGACCGGCATCGGGCGCTAGGCTGGGGCATGGACGGGCGTGGTGGCGTGGGCGGGGACGTCGTCGTCGGCGAAGAGCAAGAAGAAGCCGAAGAAGAAGTCGAAGAAGAAGAAGAAGAAGAAGAAGCCGAAGAAGAAGAAGAAGAATTTGGGGCTTGTTGTCCCGCAGTCATGGCGGGATCGCTGCTCTCGCGAGAGCAGACGGCGGTGCCACCATGCGGCGCCGGCGTGCTGGGTGACGGTGCCACTGCGTGCGTGCACGGCCCCCCTTCTAGATCTTCCCCCATAAGAATGGGGGAAGCCCTGCCACCTTCGGCAGACCGCCTGCCGAACCCGGAACGACTTCCCCCATTCTTATGGGGGAAGATCTAGAAGGGGGGCCGTTCTTCCCTCCAGTGACGTCGTCAACCCGGCCAGCCGTCGCTCCATCACGGCACCGCGGTCTGCTCTCGCGAGAGCAGCGATCCTCGCATCAGGGCAAGCCAACAAGCCCCAAATTCTTCTCTTTCTCTTTCTTCTTCCTCTTCTGCTTCCTCATCTGCTTCCTCGCCGTCCCCTTCCTCCGCCCCCCGATCGCACCGTCGTCGACGCCCCCGATCCCGCGTGCTACGACCCGCATGTTCGCCACAGCAGGAGTGGTGTTCGCTGGTCGACGCCTCATGCCGCAAGGTACGGACGTCGACGGGAGGAAAGTCCGGGCTCCACAGG
>JADZDP010000145.1 GCA_020850995.1 Deltaproteobacteria bacterium | reverse complement strand
GGCCGTCGCCACGGACCGAGGACGCGACGCCGCCAGCGACGATGGATGGCTCGCGAGGACGACCGGGTGTCCATTGGCGGGCCCTGAGGCACGGCCAGCGACAGCTCGTCAGCCCTCGTCGAAGCGCAGCAGCATCGCCACGAAGCGCTCGGAGTCGAACACCTGCACCGCGCAGGCGCCGAAGCGCAGGTGCAAGCCGCTCACCAGGGGGCGCTCCTCGTCGGCCTTGAGGTCGGAGCCCTCGAGCGCGGTGCCGTTCGAGGAGCCGGCGTCGGAAACGAAGAGCGCGCCCCGATCGTCGGTGCGGATGCGCGCATGCAGCTTCGAGACGCTCGAGTGCGGGATGCAGATGTCGTTGGTGCGCGAGCGCCCCACCAGAATGGTCGAGCGAAATGGCCCATCGGGCCGCGCCTTCCTCAGCGGATACACCACGAAGGTCGCGTCGAGCACGGCCTCGATCTTGCCAGCGGCGTCGCGCAACGTGCGGGTGCTCAGGGTGCGAAAGCTCCACTCGTCGCCCTCTTCAGCTGGGCGCGGTCCCACCATCACCCACGCGCCGAGCTCGGAGCTGAGCAGCCGCTGCGAGCCCACCGCGCGCGGTATCAGCGATGCGATCGTTGGCTGCTCGAGCGGCTGCGACATGAACGTTCCCCGGGGCGCACTCTACTGCGACGCGGAACCAAGATCGACACGCCGAGGCACTGGCCGCGTCCGCTCGGGCCCCATGCTAGGCTCGGCGCATGAAGTGCCTCGCCTGGATCGCCGTCATCGCTGGCTCCCTGGCAGCCCCGGGGGTGCTCGCACAGGAGACCAACTGCAACGACGGCATCGACGACGAGCCCGACGGTGCCACCGACTGCGAGGACAGCGATTGCGTCGGCGGCATCGTCTGCACCGCCGAGAGCGACTGCAACGACACCTTCGACAACGACAGCGACACCTTTGCCGATTGCCTCGACCCTGGGTGCGTGACGGATCCGGTCTGCCTCCCCGAGGCCGACTGTAACGACGGCGACGACGACGACGAGGACGGCGCCACCGACTGCGACGACAGCGACTGCGCCAGCGGCATCGTCTGCACCGCCGAGAGCGACTGCAACGACGGCACAGACAACGACAGCGACACCTTCACCGATTGCCTCGACCCGGGCTGTGAGGCCAACCCGGTCTGCCTACCCGAGGCTATCTGCGACGACGTCGTCGACAACGACGAAGACACCTTCACCGACTGCGCCGACAGCGACTGCGCGGGCGATCCCGCGTGCGCGGGTGAAGGCGAAGGAGAAGGCGAAGGAGAAGGCGAAGGAGAGGGAGAGGGAGAGGGAGAGGGCGAAGGCGAAGGCGAAGGCGAGGGTGAGGGCGAAGGCGAAGGAGAGGGCGAGGGCGAAGGAGAGGGTGAGGGCGAAGGAGAGGGTGAGGGTGAGGGCGAAGGTGAGCCCGCCGAGGGCGAAGGCGAAGGAGAGGGTGAAGGCGAGCCCGCTGAGGGTGAGGGAGAGCCCGGCGACTGCGATCCCGGCTGCGTGGACGCAGACACCGTGCGCTTCTGCAGCGCCACGGGCCAGCCGATCCTGCTGCCCTGCCAAGACGGCGAGACCTGCGACGACACGGCGGGCGCGTGCGCGCCGGAGGGCCCCGGCGGCGACGACGGCGTGATCGGCTGCACCTGCGGCGACAGCAGCGGCAGTGGCACCGCGATCGCGGCCCTCGGCGGTGTCTTGCTGTTGTCGTGGCGCCGTCGTCGGTCGAGAGGGTAGCCCGTTGTCACAGCGTCGCGTCCTGTTGCTCGACGACGAACCAGCGGTGCTCGGCGTGCTGGCCGACTACTTGGTAGCCCCCGGCATCGAGATCGTGACCTGCCGGGAGATCGAGGCGGCCGAGGCCATCCTCGAGCATCACCGCTTCGAGGTCGTCGTCACCGACTTGCGCGTGTCCGAGCTTGGCGGGCTCGAAGGCATCCGCTTGATCCGCTATGTGGCGACGCATTTTCCCGAGACCACCGTCCTCGCCATGAGCGGCTACGTCAACGATGACGTGCACGCGCTCGGGCGCGCCGTGGGCGCCGTGGCGGTGCTCGAGAAGCCCATCGATCTGCGGCGCCTGCGCCGCTACGTGCACGGCGAGCAGGGGCCGCCGCCGTCCGACGTCGAGGGCAAGGTGTCGGAGGTCGATCTGCTCGACGACTTCCTCGGCACGCCGGCCATCACCTCGGTGTTGCAGCCCATCGTCGACATCGTCGGCGACGGACCGCCCTTTGTCGCGCACGGCTTCGAGAGCTTGGCGCGCGCGCCGGCCACCACGCCGCTCAGGAACCCCGAGATCCTGTTCGCCTACGCGAGCCGCAAGGAGCGGCTGTTCGAGACCGACCTGTTGTGCATCAAGGCGGCGCTCGCCGAGGTCGGGCGGCTCGGCCTACGCGGCGCCAAGCTCTTCTTGAACACCCAGCCGCGCTCGATGACGAACCCCGAGTTCGTCCCTATCGTCACCGAGCTGATCAACGCCGCGAGCATCAAGAACACCGACATCGTCTTCGAGCTCACCGAGCAACAGACCATCGTCAATCCGAAGGCCTTCGCCACCACGCTCGGCAAGCTGCGGGCGCAGGGGTTCCAGTGCGCCCTCGACGACTACGGCGTGGGCTTCGCCAACCTGCGCCTGGTGCAAGACCTGCGGCCCGACTACCTCAAGCTCGCCGGCTACTTCTGCCGCGACATCCACCTCGATCCCTTCAAGCAGATGATCGTGCGCTCCACCGGCGACATGTGTCGCGTGCTCGGCATCCCCATCATCCTCGAGAACGTCGAGACCGCCGAGGAGCTGGCCGCGGTGAGGCAGCTCGGCATCCAGTACGGGCAAGGCTACTTCTTCGCGCGCCCGGCGCCGGCGGCGAGCTACACCGCCAGCGATCGCTTCCGCTGGGGCACGAGCTGAGGGGCCGCTGCGTCCGTGCGCGAGCCTTTGCCGTGTGGCACCATCGAGCATGAGCTGCTGCGCGCGCGTCCACACCATCCTCAAGCTCCTCGTGTTGGCCGTCGCCTCGCTCGGCGGCATGGCGTGCGAGGTCTTCGACTCCGCCGAGTGCCACGCCGACGCGGATTGCGGCGCGGCGCGGGTGTGCGCGGCGGGCCAGTGCGTGGCGTGCGCCGACAACGCCGACTGCGGCGCCGGCCAGTTCTGCTGCGGCGGCGAGTGCCGGGCCGAGAGCGAGATCGATCGTCGCTGCGGCTGTGGTCCGTCGACAGGCGGCAACCCGGGCGTCGACTGCACCGCCATCGAGCCCGCGGGCCTGTGCCTGGCGGGCGGTGTCACCGCCGGCCCCGACACCGTGAGCCAGGGCTCGTGCGGGTGCGGCTGCAGCGCCGCCGAGGGCGGCCCCATCTGCGGCGCGCCCGACGAGCCGGGCCAGGCGGCGCTGTGTTCCTGCGCCGAGAACGGCGACTGCCGAACGCCGTCGGTGGACGCCGCCGGGCGCCCGCACCGCTCCACCGACACCTGCAACCCGAGCAGCAAGTGCGTGTGCTACGCGACCAGCGCGCCCTCCACCTCGTGCGGCCCCGACGGCCCCGCGCCCGACTGCTCGGACACGGGCTGCGTGAACCTGCTCGAGTCGGCCACCGACTGTGGTGTGGCCGGCCGCAACTGCCTCGAGGCCGCCACCAGCGTTGATGGCGGCGGCTCCTGCGTCGAGGGCGGCTGCACCTGCGACCACGAGGACGACTGCGCGGGCGCCAACCTCAACGTCGACACCTGCGTGTTCATTGGCGGCAGCGCGCGCTGTGTGTGTAGCGGCTACACGCGCGCCGGCACCCAGGCGCCCTGCCCCATGGCGATCGCCTGCGCGGGCGCCGCGGGCTGCAGCCTCGACGGCGCCAGCTACACGAGCGAGGAGGCGTTGCGCGCCGCCTTCGGGCTGCCCTGATCCAGCCCCGCGGCGCCCGCGCCCTGTTCGCGCGGGTGTGCCACACTCGAGGCTCGGAGGAGCCATGGCCGGTCGCCTCATCGTCGCGCTCCTCGTCATCGCCTCCGCGGCCTTCGTGATGCTGCAGCGTCGCGCCACGGAGTCCACCGACATCAAGGCCACCATCACCGCCACGCGTGCCCAACAGGCCGACGACCGCGCCGTGGCCCTCGACGAGCAGCTGAAGTCCCTGCGCGACCAGGTGCGCGCGCTCGAGCACGACCTCGAGTGGCAGCGCGAGCAGCTCAGCGCGCTGGCGGCCGACTGCACGCCCGTCGATGCCGAGCAGCCCACCGTGGCCATCGCCAAGGTGACGCGGCGCCCTGCACGCGCCGATCAGCCGCGCGGCGCGGGACGGCGGGTGGGCCTGTTGTTGTCGGGGGACGAGGCCACCATCACGCGTGTCCGAGTGTTCAACAGCCTCGACGACGGGACCAGCCTCGACGACTTCATCGCCTGCGACACGGCGCTGCGCGCGGGCGGGGTGTTGCTCGGCGTCATTGCCAACGGGCGCGACGTCGTCAAAGAGCACGGGCCGCAGCACATCGCCAAGCGGCGCGGCACGGTGCCCTACGAGCTGGTGTGCGACTCCAGCCTCGACGACGACAAGCCGCTCACGGTGGAGGTGCTGTTGGCGGGCGGCGCCAGCGCGCGCACCACCGTGTCCCCAAAGCCAGCGGCGCCCGCGCCGCGGCGCTGATGCGCGCGGCGCGCTCGCCGCTCAGCCGAGCCCGCGCTCGTCGAGGTCTTCCTCGTCGAGCCCAAGGTAGTGGCCGACCTCGTGCAAGAGCGTCGAGGACACCAGGTCGCGCAGCTCGTCGTGATCGACGCACGAGATCTCGATGTTGCGCCGAAAGAGCGTGATGCGCGTGGGGAAGTGCGCCCAAGGATCGTCGCCCGGCGCCAGCGCCGGCGGCGTGCCCTCGAACAGCCCCAGCGAGCCGGGCGAGAGCGGCGGATCATTCTTGGCGAGCGCCACCAGCTCGGGCACGTCCTCCACCACCACCGCGATGTTCTTCAGGTAGTCGCGCACCTGCGGCGGCAGCTCCTCGAGGCTCTCCTCCATCAGCGTCGCGAACACGTCCTCGTCGACGCGGAAGGGGACGGCGAAGCGCACGGGGTCGATCTGCGCGGCGCGCGCGAAGGCCTTGTCGGCGGCGCCGTGGTCGCCCTTGACGGTGAGGATGCGGCCGCGCAGCCAGAAGGCGTCGGCGCAGCGGGGATCGCGATCGATGGCCTGCGCGACGTGCTTCTCGGCGGCGTCGAGCTCGCACAGGTCGAAGCGCGCGCTGCCCAGCGCCACGCGCGCGGCCGCGTCGTCGGGCGCGAGCTTGACGGCGCGCTCGGCGGCGGCGAGCGCGCCCTTCGGATCGTGATCGCTGCCGCGCACGTCGGCCAAGGTCAGCCACACCTCGACGGCGAAGTCGCGGGCCGCGCCGGCGTCATCGCCGCCCACGTCGGGCCCCTCGCCCTTGTCGAGGCGCGCGGCCAGCTCCTCGAGGTGGGGACGGGCGCCGGGCACGTCGTCGTACACGTCGAGCAGCAGGGTGGCGAGCTTGAGCCGCAGGAGCATGCTTTTAGGCAGCGCGGTCACCGCATGCTCCGCGGCCACCACGGCCTCCTCTGCTTCGTCGCCCGCTTCGAGCACCTCGATGGCCAACAGGCGCACCTCGGGGTGCTGCGCGTCGGCGCGCTGGGCCCGCGCCAGGGCCTCGCGCGCGGCCGGCAAGCGATCGGCGTAGAGGGCCTCGTAGGCTTCATCGATGTCGTCGGCCAGGCTCATGGGGGGCCCCATACCCGCTCGCGTCACTTGCGCCAAACCCCCTGATTCCCCGATAGAAACCCTGCTACGGCAGATCCGGCGCACCGGCGCCGAACCCCTGCCGAAAACACCTACACCCGGCCACACCTCGGCCGGAGGCCCCTTCGCGAGGAACCCATGCCTGTCCAAGCCTCCAACGCCTTCGCTCGCTTCCAGACGGTCCTCGGCGAGATCCGCAAAGCGCAGGGCTCGGGCACCGAGGCGGGCGCCAAGATCGGCGACGGCGAGGCGCAGAAGATCCTCGAGGCCTTCGCCAAGCTCGATGGCGCCGAGAAGCTCACCGGCAGCGCGGCGCTCAAGAGCTTCCTGCAGGCGGATGTGTTCGAGGTCACCGATGGAGCCCGCGGCGCCTTCGCCAAGGCGCTCGGCGTCGATCCGAGCGAGCTGGCGCCGCAGCCCGCGGCCGCCGGCGCCAAGCGCAGCGTGCTCGATCACGCCTTCAAGCTCATGAGCGGCCCGCACAAGCTCGACAAGGCCGCCATGGACGAGCTCAAGGCCGGCCTGGGTGAGCTGCCGCCCGCGCTCGGCGACTTCTTGGTGCACGCGCTCAACGTCGGCGTCACCGACGGCGACGTCAAGATGGACCAGCCCGCGCGCAAGGAGTTCGTCAAGGAGGTGGCCGAGCGCAACCGCGACGGTCGCCTCGACATGCTGGCAGGCCGCTTCGGCGAGGGCCTGATCAAGCACGTGCCGCCCGAGATCCTCTCGTGCTTGTCGAGCCCGCCCAAGTTCGAGGACCTGGTGTTCGTGTTCATGGCCGCCTTCGTCATGCGCACCCAGAAGGAGGTCATGGACGATCAGGCCAAGATCTCCGGCGTCGTCGACGACGACCGCAAGCGCGCCGAGCAGAAGGAGGCGCGCGGCAAGGCCTTCGACGCGCTCCCGGGCGCCACCAAGCCGGGGCAGGCGGGCACCATCGATCGCATCGAGGGCGATCCCACCAAGCGCGGCCAGGGCGGGCACGTCGAGCGCACCAAGAAGCAAGTGGAGAAGGCCATCGGAGCCATCCACGACGCGGTGAAGAACGACGGCCTCGTGGACGCCAAGGAGTCGAAGACCATCGTCGCCGCGCTCAATCGCATGGCGCCGGCGGTGAAGACCTTGTTCGCGCAGGCCATCGGCACCGCCATCGAGCACTCTGGCGTGCTCGACCGCGGCGCGAAGGTCACCGACAACATCAAGCCCATCTGGGATTGGGCCAAGAGCGTCGCCAAGGTGGACAGCTTCCCGAAGCCCAAGGAGGCCGAGGGCGGTGAGGGGACGCTCGGCAAGAAGCTCATGAACAGCGACCGGCTCGAGCTGCGCGTGGCGGGCTTCATCGTCGACTCGTTCATCGACAAGCGCTCGGTGGTGAACCTGGTGCGCGGCGGTGCGACGCCGGAGAACGACTCGGTCAAGAAGTTCGCGCCCATCCTCGACCAGATGCTCACCGCCAAGGGCCCCGAGGACCTGCAGCTGCGCGCGGCGTCACCCGAGAGCAAGGGCAGCGAGGGCGCCGTGCTGTCGCGGCTCGAGCGCCTGGCCGAGGCACGGCCTCGCCTCGAGGCGGCGCGCGCCAAGGTGGCGCAGCAGGTCGCTGCAGGCAAGCTGCCCAAAGACACCAAGCTGCCGCCGAGCTTCGAGGAGGCGGTGGCCTCCACGGTGCAGCGCGAGTGCGCCGACCTGCCGAAGGACAAGCAAGAGGCGATGAAGGCCTCGGTCAACGCCGCCCTCGAGAAGCTGCCGAAGGAGCGCGCGGCCACCAAGGACGAGATCGGCGCGGCCTTCGCGGCGTCCACCGGCAAGCTGCTCGACAGCGTGCTCGACGACGGTGACAAGAACGTACAGCACGTGGTGGGCGGCAGCATCGAGAAGGCGCTGCAGGGCGCCGCCGGCTCCATCGAGAACATCACCGACACGGGCGGCGCGCCGCCGTCGGCCGCGCAGAAGGCCGACGTCCTCAAGGGGGCGCTGGCCGAGCAGCGCGCCCACCTGCTCGACGAGGCCAAGGAGCGCGGGTTCGACGGCAAGCAGCTCGACATGCTCGGCCGCGTGTTCGACCGCGCCGCCGAACGCGAGCTGAAGAAGGCGGAGGCCACCGGCAAGGTGGAGCCGCGCGAGCCCACGGGCGCCGGCAAGGACAGCGTGGACCCCGGCCAGACCGACGACACGCGCTCGCGTCAGATCATGTTCGAGAAGCTGAAGTTCAAGATGAACATGCTCTCGGAGCTGATGCAGGCGATGTCGAACGTGCTGAACACCATGCACCAGAACGCGGAGAACACCATCCGCGCGATCCGCTAGAGAGCAGATCCGTCGTCGGGCAAATGACCGATACCGCCGTGCGCCAGGTACGGTGGGCGCCATTGCCTTCGTCGTTGTCGCTGCCAGAGTTCCGCCTCGAGGTGAAAGCAATGCGTCGTCTGCTCCTCTCTTCCTCCGCCCTTGTGCTCGCCGCCTGCGGCATGGAACCCCTGCCCGGCATCAGCCGCGCCGAGCTCGCCCCCGTGGACTCCTTCGAGCGCACGCCGAGCGGTCACGTGCGCTGCGCCACCCTCGAGGACGAGGCGCTGGCCTTCGAGATGACCAACCCGAACCACGGGCTGGCCGAGGAGGAGGAGGGCGAGCACGTCTTCAAGAAGAGGCCAGGCGGTGGCGGCGGGGGGGGTGGTGGCACGACCCCCGGCGGTGTCATCAGCGTGTACTTCCACGTGGTGGACGACGGTGTGAACGGCGCCGTGAGCGACGCCGACATCGCGGCCCAGCTCCAAGTGCTGAACGGCGCCTACGCCGGCACGGGCTGGTCCTTCAACCTGGTGGCGACGGATCGCACCACCAACGCCGCATGGTTCAACAACTGCTACGGGAGCGGGGAGGACCCCATGAAGAGCGCGCTGCGCCAAGGCAGCGCCGACGACCTCAACATCTACACCTGCAACCCGAGCGGCGGCCTGCTCGGTTGGGCCACCTTCCCCTCGTCGTACACCTCGGCCCCGAGCGACGACGGCGTAGTGCTGCTCTCCTCGTCGCTGCCCGGGGGCAGCGCGGCGCCTTACAACCTCGGCGACACCGCCACCCACGAGGTGGGCCACTGGATGGGCCTCTATCACACCTTCCAGGGCGGCTGCACCACGTCGAACGACCTCGTGAGCGACACGCCGGCGGAGCGCTCGGCGGCGTTCGGGTGTCCTACGGGTCGCGACAGCTGCAGCGGCAATCGCTACCCGGGCGCGGACCCCATCACCAACTTCATGGACTACACCGACGACGCGTGCATGTACCAGTTCACCGCGGCGCAAGACACGCGCATCGACGCGCAGTTCGGCACCTATCGCTTCGGCAAGTAGCGCGCGACCCGCAGCTACGAGGCCGACGCACGCGGGGCTCAGGAGCCCACGCCTGCGTCGGCCTCGTCCATTCTGCGCATGGCCTCGAGCAAGAGCCACGTCGTCGGCACCTCGATGTTCACCGAGGGCGGCTTGTCGCCGTAGTGGATGCGGAAGAAGCCCTCTTTGTGGCGCGCCAGCTGGTAGAAGGCCTCGTCGCCGCGCAGGGCGCCGCACTCCGCGTAGCGGATGGTGCCCTGCTCGAAGGCGATCATGCCCTTCTCGCCGTCGGCGGGCACCAGGTCGACGCGGGCGGTCTTCCGGCCCATCTCGAGGCTCTGCACGATCTCGGGCACCGCCATCTGGCGCAGCGTACCCATGACGCCCGTGGGCATGGCGGGCACCTCGGGCTCGGACTCGACGAGGTCGGGGGGCAGCTCGGGCAGGTCCTCGAGCGAGGGGATGTTGGCCAAGAAGGCCGGCTCGGTCCGCTTGGCGGGCGGCACGGCGTCGGGCAGCATGGCGATGCCCTGCACCGGCGTGAGGTCGTCGAACGAGGGCACCGGCGCTTGCGGTGGCAAGCTCAGCTTGCCGCTCGGATCGGTGAAGGGCAGGTCGGAGAAATTGCCGCGTGACTGCTTGCGCACGGCGCGGCGCAGCTTGGAGAGCAACACGTCGAGCTTGAGGGGCTCGGTGAGGAAGTCGTCGGCGCCGAGATCGAGGATGCGGGCGACCAGCTCCTCGTCGCCGCGGGGCCCGATGATGAACACGGGCAGCTCGCCGGTGCTCTCGTGCTCGCGGATGAACAACAAGAGCGCGGCCACGCTCTCACCAGCGAGGTCGTGCGCGCTGATGACGGCGTTCGGCGGCCGCGCCGTGAGGATGTCCTTGGCGGCCTTGCCGTCGACCACCATCTCGATGCGGTAGCCCTCGCCCGCCAGGCGCGCGCCGATGCGCGCGGCCTTGTTCTCGTCGGGGATGCACAGGAGCACGGTGAGCGCGTCGGCCTGCGCGCCGGGCACCGCGCTGCCCAGGCCGATGGAACGATAGGCCTCCACCGCGAGGCTGGTGATGGTGGTGCGCGGCGCCACGAAGAGCTCGGCGCGCGCCGCACCGAGCAGCGCGGTCAGCTCTTGGATGGTGGCTTGGTCGAAGGGATCCGCCACCGCCACCTCGAGGGTGCCCTGCTCGAGCGCCAGCGGCAGGATGCGGCGCGCGAGCACGTAGGTCTGCGGCAAGCGCTTCAGCAGGGCTGGCGGAGGCAGGCGGCGGCGCAGGTCGAGCTCGATGAGGCGCGGCCGCCCCGAGGCCGCGGCCATGGCGCTAGCAACGCCCTCGTCGCTGACCACGCCGGCGCTGACCAAGAGCTCGAGCATGCGTCCGCCGTGGCGCACCAGCTCCTCGGCGGCGCGCTGCACGGCGGCCTCGGGGACGAGCCCTTGGCGCAGCAGCGCCATCACGGCGGGCTGCCGGCACGCGGCCGCGATGCGCGCGGCGCGGTCGCCCGGGTCGGTGCGATCGTTCGTGTCTTCGGTCAGCGCCGGGTTGGCGGGCGGCGCGGCGGTGGGCGGGGCCGCCGCCACCTCGTCGGGGTCGGCAAAGAGTGGTCCACGCGCCAGCGGTGCCCCCCGCGGCGGCGACGCCGAGGGTACGGGCGGCTGGGTGCGCGGCGGCGCCGCCAGCGGCGGCGGTGAGGCCAGGCGCGGCAATGGCGGCGGCGACACCGAGGGCACGGGCGGCTGCGTCCGCGGCGGGGGCGCTGAGGCATGGGGCGACGACGCCGGGCGCGGCGCGGGCAGGGGCGGCGGCGTCATGGGTATCGACACGAAGGGCTGGGTGGGGTTGCGCGGCGCCGATGCTGGCGTCCTGGCACGTGGCGGCGCGGCCGCCGGCGGCGACGACGAACGCGGCGGCACGGCCGCCGGCGGCGACGACGAACGCGGCGGCGCGGCGGCCGGCGGCGCGGCCGCCGGCGGCGCGGCGACCATGGGCGGCGGCGGGGACGGCGGTGCCACCGGGCTGGTGCCATGCGGCGGCGAGCGACGTGGCGCGGCCGGCGGCGGCTTTGGCTGCACCAAGCGCGTGTTCGCCTCGGCCTCGCGCGGGACCGGCACGTCGAGGGGGATGAGCTCGAGGATGGGAGCAGGCGCGGCGCGCGCGGAGGCACTGCCGAGCGGTGCGCCCTGCTGCGCGAGGATGGGCTCGAGCACCGGCAAGCGATCGACCGGATCGAGGGAGGGGATCTGCGCCGAGGGCATGCGCCCCCGCGGAGAGCCCCCGGGTGGGGTGGTGGGCGCGCGCTGCCCGTCGAGGCGCGCGGCGATGGGGACGGTGTCGTCGGCGGCCTGGCGCTTCTCGGCGACCTTGACGGTGCGCTGCGCCAGCTCGGCGACGGCGTTGCGATCGGGGCTGAGGTGCAGCGGCACCAGCAGCTCCGAGAGCGCCTCGGCGAAGGCGGCGGGCGTGACGCGATCCTCGGGCGGGCCGATGCCGAGCGCGCGGCGCACCAGGCGGTCGAGCTGCGGCGGCAGCGGCACGCGGGCGGCGCCCGGGCGCAAGAGCGGCACCAGGTCGTAGAGCATGGCGCCGACGCCGGCGGTGTCGAAGCGCCCCTCGGGGGTGCGGCCAGGAGCGTCGCCGCGCGGAGTGGTGAGGCCCGTGAGCAGAATGCCGCCGTCGAGGCCGATGCGAATGTGACCGATCGAGACGTCACCGTGGCCGAAGTGCGTGCCCCCCGCCTGCCCTGGCGCGATGCCGTGCAGGGCCTCGACGCCGCCGCCGACCTCGATGAGCAGGAGCAGCAAGGTCTCGAGGCCCACCGAGACGCGGCGATCCAGCAGCGACGAGGTCATCTTGCCGAGGTCGATGCCCTCGAGCCACGGCGCAACCACGAAGGGCATCCCGTCGATGGCGCCGTGGCCGAGGTGGGGCGCGAGGTTCGGGTGGCTGCGCCCCATCAGGCCCTCGCAGCGCTGGGCGAGATCACCGTGGAACGAGGCGTCGAGGCGCGAATAGACCTTGAGGAAGAAGGGCCCGCCCTGGGTGACGTGGCTCGCCTTGTACCGATCCGCGGTGACGGATTGGCCGAGATCTTCGAGCAGGGTGAAGTCGCCGAAACGGGTCACGCCGGTTCCCTGATTATCATCGTGGCGGCCGCGCTTGCGCGAGAAAGCGGCCCTGTCTCGCGGGGGAGCGCAGGGAGCGGTCTGCGGAGCAGGGGACCGGGCCGGCGGCCTCCCGGGGCCAAGGGCTCGCAGAGACAGGCGAACGGGTGCCTTGAAGGGAGGGCGCAGGAAGGCTACCGGGCTTGCATGCGCAGGAGAACGTCGACCAGGCCGCCTCTTTCCGCCGGGCGCGCCCTCATCGCCGGGCTGGCCCTGGTGGCCGCCGCCTGTGTGCCGCCGATCTCGGGGGTGCCCCTCGATCGCCCGGTCTATCCCACCGGCCTGGCCGTGCACCCGGGCGGCGAGCGCCTGGTGGTGGTGTCGTCGGCCTTCGACCTGGCCTACGACGACGGCGCGCTCTTGCTGGCCGACCTGCCCGCCGTGCGCGCCGCGCTGGCGGCAGACCCCTCGGAGGATCGGCGCGACGCGGTGGTGGAGGGCGCCTACGTCAAGGCCGCGCGCCTACCGCCCTTCGGCGACCGGCCGGTGTTCAGCTCTGGCGGCGAGCGTTTGCTGGTGTCGACGCGCGGCAGCAACCTGGTGTCGTCGGTGGACGTGGACGCAGACGCCGGCTTCACGTGCAGCAGCAGCGACGACGACGGCACCGCGCGCTGCGGCAAGAGCCCGCTGGCGCTGCAGGTGCCCGAGAGCGACCCGTTCGACGTGCTGGTGCTCGACGAGGTGACCGAGGACGGTGAGCTCACCCGCGTGGGCGGGCTCGTGACCTTGCTGTCGTCGCCCACGGTGTACTTCTTCCGCGACGACCGCGAGCGCAGCGGGGCCTCGGTGATGCAGCAGACCGGCACGCTCACGCTGGGCGAGGCGGTGCGCGGCGTGCGCTCGGCGGCGCTGCGCACGAGGAACGGCGTGACCCACGTGGTGGCCGCGGTGGACGTGGTGTCGGTCACCTCGGCGGGCGCGCTGCTGGTGCTCTTCGAGCCGAGCGTCGACGCGCTCCCCACCGCGTTCGACGTGACCGCGGCCATGGGCGCCGCGGCGCTGCGCGACCTGGTGGTGGTGCCCGGCGCCGGCGCCGAGCCCGACGCCGTCCTCGTGGCCACGCGGCTGCCCGACGCGGTGGCGCGCTTCGAGATCGACGACCTGCCCGGCGGCCCTGCCCTGCGCCTGGCCGGCGTGGCCGAGAGCTGCGCCATGCCCACGGGCCTGGCGCTCAGCACGCACGGCGGCGTGACGCGCGTGCTGCTCACGTGCCAGGTGGGCGGCGCCATCGAGGTGATGGACCCGCGCACGCTGGCGGTCACCGACGTGGTGCGCTTCGCGGGCCGAAACCCCTACGACGTGGCGGTGAACCCGGTGCAGCCCGAGGCCTACGTCAGCTTTTTCCTCGACGACACCATCGGGGTGCTCTCGCTCGTGGACACCGACGGCGTCACGCCCCGCGTGACCATGCTGGGCCGAATCGGCACGCCCACGGCCAAGCCCGAGGACGGCCGCGAATGAGCCGCCGTGTCTTTCGCGCGCTCGCGCTTGCGCTGGCGCTCGCCTCGAGCGCCGCCACCTGCGAGCAGTGCGAGCAGGTGAGCGACCCGCGCATCGGCAACGTCGACCGCAGCACCGACGCGGTGCTGGTCACGGGCAGCGACGGCCACAGCTACCTGGTGAGCGCGCACCCCGAGCTCGAGCACTTGCGCGTGCTCGATCTGACCACCGAGCGCTTCGTCGACGCGCCCAACCGCTTCTTCTCGGTGAGCGTGCCGGTGGGGCCCTCGACGCGCCGCCTGGCCGCCGCGCCCGCCGACGGCACGCGCGTGTACGCGCTCGACGGCGCCCTCGACGTGGTGCAGGTGCTGCGCACGGTGGACGACGCGGGGCCCGCGTTCGCCCGCGTGGGCAGCGACGTCGTCACGGGCCGCGCGCCCGCAGATCTGGCGGTGTGGGCCGACGGCGGCGGCGTGGAGCTGTGGGTGACCCTGCCCGACGCCACAGCGACGGCGGGCGCCGTGCAGGTGCTCGACCTCGCCGGTGCGGAGCTGGCGCGCATCGCGCTGCCCGACGGCGCGCGCCCCGACGCCATCGGGGTGGAGCCCACGGGGGCACGCGTGGTGGTCACCGACGCGGCGCTCGGCAGCGTGCACGTCATCGATCGCGCCGCCAGGGCGCTCGAGCGCAGCGTCGAGGTGGGCGGGCCCTCGGGCGCGCTCGCCGTGGGCGTGGTCGACGTGGGCGACGGCTTGGCGCCGGTGGCGTTGGTGGCGCGCCGCGACCGCGCCGAGGTGGCGCTGGTGCGCTTGTTCCGCGAGGGTTATCGCGAGGACGGCGCCGCGCTGTACGGCAGAGCGGAGCTGCCCTCGCTGCCGCTGACCCTGTACGTGCCCGATCATCGCGCCAGCGAGACGGTGTGTTGCCGCGGCCTGTCGGACGAGGCCATCGACGCGGGCGAGGCCACCGCCGCGTGGGGCGCGGCGGCGCTGGCCTCGGGCGACGTGTTCTACGTGGCGCTGGCGGCGCCCACCACCGATCCGACGCGCCGGCTGGTGCGCATGATCGACGACGACCTCGAGGGCCTCGGCAGCCTCGTCGATCTCAACACCGAAGACGCCATCTGGGTGCCCGCCGCAGGCGGCGAGGATCGACGCCCCATCGAGGTGACGCTGAGCGGGCGCGACACCTGGGGCACCCCGCCGGTGGTGGACATCGTGGGCTCGGGCGAAGCGCCGCTGCTCACCTGGGAGGGCACCATCCCGGGCCTCGAGGCCGTGGGCGGCGCCAGCGAGAGCGCGTACCTGGCCGGTGTGTTCAGCGCCGCCATCGACGTGGCCGCCCTGGGCGCGCGCGTGGGGGATGACGCGATCTTCAGCATCGACGAGGTGCCGCTCGACTGCGAGGGGCGCACCCTCGAGTCGCCCATCACCGCGATCAGCGGCGCCACCGTGGAGGTGCTGCGTGGCCTCGACGGGCTCGACGAGGACGACGAGGGCTGCATCGCCCGCGGCAGCGGCACCACGTTGACGGTGCTGGCGGCCAACGCGTTCGTGGTGGAGCTCGCCGATGGCAGCTCCGCCGGGCGCCTCAACCTCGTGGCGGGCGATGCCGAGAACGAGCTGGTGCTCCCCGGCGCCGCGCTCACCATGAAGGCGTCGGCCAACGGCGAGCCGCTGCGCGGCTCACTGCTGTCGATCCCGCTCGACCCGAACGTGACCCCCATGGGCCTGGCGCTCTCCAAGGCCTACAACTCGCGCAGCGGCGGCGGTTTCGGCGCCGCTGGGCTCTTGCCCACCGCCATCGTGGGTGGCGAGATGGACTTCCCCGATCCCGCGAGCGAGGGCACGCTGCGCGCGCGGCGCATGGTGGTGACCACGGCGTCGCCCGACGCGAGCAGCGGATTGTTCGAGCTGTTCGCGTGCGACGAGGCCGAGACCACGCCGAGCCTGTGCACGGTGTTCCGGTAGTCGAAGAACCACCTTGCGAGCACGCCCGTGAGCTCCGGTGCGTGTGGGCTCTCCGGGGCCTTTGCTGAATGGCGCTCGTGCACCTCGAGGGACGCTACCTCGAGATGCACGAGGTGAAGGGACGGCCTTACGCCAGGCCCTTCTGACGCTTGAGTGCTGCCACCACGCGCGGGTACTCGATCTCCCACTCGGGCGTGCCCTCGCGCAGGTTCTTGAGGCGGTTGCGCGCCTCCTTGTCGAGCTCTTCGTCGACGCCGGTGTACTTCTCGAACACCGACTTCATGAACAAGCGCAGCTCTTTGTCGTCGGCGAACACCTCGGCGACGTTCTTCGAGTTGAACAGCGCCTCGATCATCTGATCGAGCACGTATTCGATGCCCTCGTCGCCGAGCTTGAAGCCGCGCGCCTCGGCCAGGCTCTTCTTCACCTGCGTGAAGCGCTCTTGCGAGAAGCCACGACGCGCCATCGTCTCCTTGGTCTCGTTGACGATGCGCTCTTCCTCGTTCATGTACTCGACCATGACGGCGGCGAGGTCGAGCTCGGCCTCGTCCATGCGGCCGTCTTCCACCTCGACCTCGTTCTTGGAGTGAAGCGTGCGCACGATCTCGCGCGCGATCTTCGGGATGATCTTTCGGTAGAGGCGCATGGTGTGATCCCTTCAGTTCCTGGGCGCTCCTTGGGCCCCCGTCGTCCGGGCGCCATCGCGAAACGGCTGCTCAGGGAAGGGGGCGCGTGAAGCGCCGATCAAAGACACGCGAATGCTAGCGACCTCCGGCCGCGAGTCAACGCAAAACTCGTGTTTCTTGCGAGCTTTTTCGCCGCGATCGTGACCGAGGTCGAGTGCGGGCGGTGCCAGCAACCCCTCGCCGCGACAAGGGAAATCAGCCCTGCTGAATGAGCGGCGCCGTGCTCGCGTCCTTGGCGCATGAAAGCAACAATGCTCGTTCTTCCCTCGCTGGTTCTCACTGCCCTGTGCTCGGCGCCGGCGCTGGCGCACGGCGACGCCATGGTGGCCGTGGGCCTGCCGCCCGTGGCCGTCGACGTGGGCGGCGTGCACGTCGTCATCGGGCCGAGCATGCCGCCGCCCCCGGTGGTGGTGGTGCAGGAGCCGCCGCCCCCGGTCGTGGTGGTGCACCAGCCGCCGCCGCAGCGCGTGATCTACGTGCGCCAAGCACCCGTAAGCTCGGTGATGGTGTACCCGCGGCAGCGGTACCCCGTGGCGGCGGCCCACGACACCGTCATCGTAGTCGACGACGACTGTGATCACCGGGGCGAGCACCGCGGGCACCACAAGCATCACGGCAAGCACCATGGCAAGGACCACGGTGAACACCGGGGCAAGGACCACGGCAAGCACCATGGCGATCACCACGGCAAGCACCATGGCGATCACCGCAACGACGGCGGCCACGACGACGGCTACTGGCGCTGAGGCCTTGCGGACGCGCTGCGATCAGCGGCAGCCCACCGTGACGGTGAGGCTGCCGCTGGCGTCTCGGGAGATGGCGGCGCAGGTCTCGGGGCACGCGACCACGGCAGTGGGGTGAGTGGCGTTGTCGAAGGTCCAGCCCGGACCGCTGCAGGTGGCGCGCACCGGCATGGACAGCGAAGGGCCGCCGGCGCCGTCGACGGTGACGCTGACCTGCGACGCGTCGGCCTCGACCCCAGGGGGCGCGGGGATGGCGATGCTGCATGGCAAGGTGCCCACGGAGACCGCCTCGGCCACGGCGTCGAAGACCGTGGCGTAATTGGCGTCGCAGATGGGCGAGGTGATGCCGGCGGTCTGCTGCGAGAGCGTCATGTACTGGTGCCCGTAGGCCGCGCCGGTGGAGCAGCCGTCTTGCGGATCGGAGCCGTAGGCCACGATGGAGTGGAACACCCAGCCGTTCTCGAAGCCCGGCCAGCCATTGACGGTGGCGCTGAATGAGGCGGCGCTCAGGTCGCTCTCGTCGTCGGTGATGGCGACGAAGTGCTTGATGGAGTCGCCGCGCAGGAAGCCGGTGTACTGCGTGTGGTGCTCGACGAGCTCGATGAGGGCGTCGTTGGAGTCGACGCTGGTGGTGATCTTCAGGAACTCGGCGGAGCCGCCGAGCGGCGGCGGCACGTTGGTGGTGCCGAGCAGCACCACGCGCGCGTCGGTGCCGCTGCTGGCGATGCTGCTCGAGAAGCTGTTGATGTTGTCTTGCACGGCGTCGTTGTCGTCGTTCATGCTGCCCGAGTCGTCGATGACGAAGATGATGTCGACCGGGCGCACGCCCACGGCGGCCACCTCGGTCACCTGGTAGCTGCACTCCTCGGCGCAGGCGAGGTCGCGCACCACCACGGTGTCGCGGCCGGCGACCACGTCGATGGTGTAGGTGGTGTTGATGTCGGGCGCGCGGCTGACGTCGACCAAGGCGGGGCCCGGCGCCAGCGCGTTCAGGAAGAACTCGCCGCGGGTGTCGGTGAGGTCGCTGACGGTGAAGCCAGTGCCGTCGACAGCGGTGACGCGGGCGCCCATCAAGGGACCGCCGTCGGGGTCGCACAGCGCGCCCGAGAGGGTGCCGTGGTCGAGCTCGGTCTCGATGCAGGCCTCGCCCAGATCGAGCTCGGTGATGGCGCCGTCTTGGACGGTGACCGGGAAGCTGCGCTCGAAGCCGGTGCCGCGGATGGTCACCACGTGGTTGCCATTGGGCAGATCCTCGACGGTGAAGCGGCCCTGATCGTCGGTGAAGGTCTCGCGTGTGGTGCCGTCGGCCAGCAGCACGACGACGAGCGCGTCGCTGACCAGGGCGCCGGTGTGGCGGTTGCACACCTGGCCGGCCACGCCGCCGGCGCCGGGGGTGCCCGGCAGGTCGCGGCAGGCGGGGTCGTTGATGATGGCGATGTCGCCGGAGGTGACGACGACCTCGAAGCTGCGCGGGCCGTCGGGGGCCTGGGCCTCGACGGTGGCGTGCCCTGGCGCGAGGCCGTTGAAGCGCCAGCCGCCGTCGGCCGCGGACACCGACTCGGCGACGCGGCCGTTGGCGGCCGTGAGCGTGACCGCCAGGTCGGGCAGGCCGGCTCCAGAGTCGGCGTCGCAGATGCGGCCAGACGCGCCACCGGGCACGACCGCGAGGTCCTCGCCACAGGAGCACGCGGGCAGCCCCGCGAGGGCCAGGGCGGTGGCGAGGAGGGCCGTGCGCGGCGTGTAGCGAGGGGTGGAGGGCGCGCTGGTCATGCCGCAGGGTATCGGCGCGCCGCGCTCGCATGGGGCGTGCCCAGGGGATCGACCGATGCTGCCGACGTGTAGCGGGCATCGGTCGATCGCCCGATCAGGGTGGCGCCTGCCAGCGGGCGCGCGCGGCAGCCAGCAGCTGCTCGTAGAAGGCGCCCTCCTCGATGCGCTGCCGCAGCTCGGGCGCCAGCCACGAGAGGCGCTCGGCCCACTCCTCGAGCGGCGGCAGCGACAGGGTGAGGAAGCCCGGGCGAGGCTCGGCGACGCGGATACCGTCGAGGGTGATGTTGGGGTCGCCGCGAACCACCACGGTGAGGGCCGCGCCCGTGGCGTCGCGATCGAGGCTGATCCGCATGCGCCCGACCGAGGCATCGACGCGGGGCCCGGGTGGCAGCGCGCGCACATGCGACGGGGCGAGCAGCTGTGGCAGCTCCGCGCGGCGCTCGGGCGCGTCGGTAGGTCCGTTGAGCAGGTCGAGCGGCGAGGTGGCGCGCTCGCCCTTGAGCACGGCGAGCTTGGTGTAGATCGTGGTGGTCTGCAGTTGCAGGTGACCGAGCAGGCGCTGGATGAAGCGCACGTCGGTGCCGGACTCGAGCAGGTGCGTGGCGAAGGAGTGCCGCAGCGTGTGGCACGTGGCCTGCTTGCCGATGAGCGCGAGGCACCGAGCGCGCTCCATGATGCGCGCGGCCGTGCGCGGGCAGAGGTGGCGGCGCGGGTCCGACCACGACGGGAACAACCACGCGTCTGGCGTGGCGATGCGCGCCAGGCGCTCGAGCAAGGGCGCGAAGCTTGTGGGCAGCATCACCAGGCGATCTTTGCGACCCTTGCCCTGCTCCACGCGAATGGTACGGCGATTGAACTCAATATCGCGGACGCGCAATCGACACGCTTCCGAGACGCGCATGCCGGTTGCGTACATCATGCCGAGCAAGAGCTTGTCGCGCAGCGAGGGCGCTGAGCTGAGCAGGCGGCGGATCTCGTCGACCGCGAGCACGACCGGCAGCTTGTGCGTGCGGCGCGGCGTCACCAGGCCGAGGGTGATGTGGCGGAAGCACATCTTGTCGAACACCGTGCGCAAGCAGGAGAGGTGCACGGAGACCGTGGACGACGACGCGCCGCCGTCGACGAGCAGCGCGAGCCAGTCGCGGACGCTGTCGCGCGTGGCGTTGGCGGGCGGGCCGCCGAGCCAGCGCAGGTAGGCGGCGAGGACCTGGCAATAGGAGCGGCGGCTCTTTGGCTGGTAGAAACGGATCTTGAGCTCGCGATCGATGCGCTGCATGAAGGTGGGCGCGTCGATGGGCTCGCGGTCGAGGTCGATGACCGCGTGGTACTCGGCAGTGACGTCGATGATGGCGGCGCGCGGCGCATAGCGACCACGCGGGGGACGGAAGAGGCCGCCGTCGACGTAGGTGCCGATGCGAGGGCGGTCGCCGCGCGGAGGGCGTGCGGCGGGGTCGCTCATGGGCCCAGGACGTCGACGCGCACGGGGCGGGCGCGGCGACGCAGGCGGAGGCAGAGGAGGAGGACGGTGAGCTCGTGCGTGACGATGGGGTCGGGTGGAGGGCGCGCCATGCGGGCACGACCTGCAGGGTGCGTGCCGAGCGCGTGGGGGCGCGCGGACGCGGAGGGGGGATCGTGCGGGGGCGCGGGTGGATTGGGGTGTTCCGGGGTGAAACGAGGAGGGGGCAGGGGATCGCGCGGGGAGAGGGTCCGCGGGGCGCTACTGGGCGACACGGTGGTAGGCTGGTGCGGATTGGGCGGGTGGGGTGACGCAGAGAGAATTGTTCGAGGGCCCGTCCTCTGCCCTCGTCGACGTCGCTTCACTGAATACCTGCGCGCCTTCGTCAACGCTTGCTCGTGGCTGCTCGAATCGATCGTGCAACAATGGGCCGGGCCCCGTTTAGCAGACAGCATGACTGATAGAGCCGTGCGGGGCCCGGCCTCGGTCGTGCTGCCGTGTACCTCCGAGCCTTTGGCCCACGAACAGTCGCACAGCCGCAGGGGCCCGCCGCCGTCTCTCCTCTCATGGTCATCGCCGGCGGCGGGCTCACCGGCC
>JADZDP010000144.1 GCA_020850995.1 Deltaproteobacteria bacterium | reverse complement strand
CGGTGCTCACTGCGCCTCCGTCACGCGCAGGTCGACCAAGGCGTGGCGCGCGTCGGTCTCGCTGACGCGCACCTCTTGCACGCCGATGCCGTCGAGGATGTGCAGCAGGAGCGAGGTGGAGGCCGGCAGCTTCTTGCCGTAGTCGAGCGCGCCCTCGGGGGTGTCGATGCCGAGCGCCTTCTTGGTGTCCTCGTCCTTGGTGCCTTGTACGAGCGGCACGCGCGCGGCGTAGGACAGGGCGATGGCCTGGCGGCGCAGCGCCTCGACCTCCGTCTGCGTGATCACGTCCTTGCCGAAGTGCGCGCGCAGGAACTTGGAGATGCCGCCGGTGGCGACGAGCGTGCGCCCCTTGAGCTCCGCCACATCGAGCGGCATGGGGGCGAGCTCGCCGAGCTTCTTGTCGACCTCAGTGAAGATGGCGGGGTCGCCGGCGCCGTCGGGCTTGGCCGCGGGCGCCAGCATGGTGTCGAGGATGAGGTTGCTGCCCACCTGCGTGCTGCCGCCGTCGCTCATCTTGTTCGCGGTGCCGATGGCGAGCTGGAAGCTGCCGCCACCCAGGTCGAGCGTGGCGTAGCGGCCACGCTTGCCGCCCATCATCTGGAGCGCGCCCTGGTAGCCCATGGCGGCCTCGTCGTCGCCCGAGAGCACACGCGCGCGTACCAGGCCGCGCTCGCCATGCACGCGCGCCAGGAAGGCGTCACCGTTGCTCGCGTTGCGCACCACTGCGGTGGTGATCATGGGGATGTCTTTGGCGTCGACCCCGTGCTGCGCGGCGACGTCGAGGAAGGTCGTGAGGGCGTCGAGCGCGCGCTGTTGGTTCTCGGGCGGGATGGGCTGGCCCGGTTGGACGCCCTTGCCGAGCGCGCAGCCGATCTTCAGATCGGCGACGGTGCGCAGGGTGCCGTCTGCCTTCACGGTCTGCACCAGCATCTTCACGCTCGAGGAGCCGAGGTCGATGGCGGCGAAGCTGCGCCCGGCCAGGGCGGCGCGGTCGATCTTGCGCGCCGCGGTGGTGCGGCCGGCGCGCTGCTCGACGGGGAGCTGGGCACCTGGCTGGTGAGCGCGCTCGCCGCCTCGCGGCCGCAGCGGCTCAGCGGTGCTCGCCGGTTTCGCCTGCGCAATGGCGGCCTGCTTCTTGTGCGGGGAGGTGGCGGCGGGTGCGGTGGCGATGGGGCGCTTGCCCCCGGTGGCCTTGATCATCCGCACACCCTGACCCTGCTCGTCCGCCAGGGCAATCCCCGGCCCGGCGGCCCTGTCGCTACTGGTGCTTGCTTGTCAGGTCCTGGCGCAGCGTGCTCGCGCTCGCTCATTGGTAGGCTGCGCGTGGAGGTCTCATGTCTGCCACCCGCGTCTCGCTCGCCGTCGCCGTCGCTGTTGGGGCCAGCATCTGGTGTGCGGTCGACAGCCGCGTCTCCTCTGCCGATGCGCCCGACGATCAGTGGGCCGTGGTGCAGAACCACCTGTACATCGAGCGGCTCCCTCGCGACGAGCGCGACATGATCCACCAGATCGTGTTCGTCGATCATCGCGACATTGGCCGCATCGGCGCCCGCGTCCATGCCTCGCACTTTCGCGTCTTCATCGACAACTTCGCCTGGTCGCGCCGAGGCGACACGCTGGCCATGAAGATCCTCCAGACCGACAAGAGCTACCGCGGCACCTTCCGCGCGTGGAGCTGCGCCGGTCAGGCGCCGGCGCCCTTCGAGCTGTGTCTTGAGCTGCGCGAGGGTGATCGCACGCGCAAGTATTTCAGCCGCAAGGATTGGATCATCGACAAGGTCGAGGACGCGCACGCCCTCGCCGACTCGCTGACGCCGCGTGGCGTGGTCGAGGTCGACCTGGCGGAAGCGGCCGAGGGCGACCCCGAGACGAACGGCGGGTGACGGCGGTCGTCGGCGCCGGGATCGGCAGCTGCCCGCGTGCTCAGCTCGTCAGCTCGCGGCGCAGCGCCGCGAACAGACGTCGCGCTTTGCCCGGCGACACCCGCCCCACCACGCCCGCTCGCTCGAACAACAGGTGGAACGCGTCGGCGGCGGCCTGCGGGTCGACGCCCGCCGGCACCTCCATCTCCACCTCGTGGTGCACGACGCCGCCGGGGAACGACACGCGATCGAGCTCGAGCACCACGGCCACGTCGGCGCCGCGGACGTGCAAGGTGGTGGGCAAACGCACCCGCTCGTTCACGAAGGTGCCGATGATGTGCATCGCGCGCCCCGCCAACGCGCGCCGCATGGCGGCGACGATGTTGCGTCGCGAGGGCGGGTCGACGTCGAGGGGAGCCATGGGGTCGGCGCCCTCACGCAGCGCCTTGGCGGTGGCCGCGTCGATCTCGATCTCCTCTTCGAGCACGTTGGTCAGGCTGCCGTCGCGGGTGCCTGGCCCCTTGCCCGTGAGGAAGAAGCGCGTGGTGGTCTCCACGCGCTCCTCGCGCAGGCGCAGCACCAGGCCGGTGACGCCGAGCGCGCGATCGTCGGTGTCGAAGAAGCTGTTGGTCTGATGCGCGGTGCGCGCCGGCACGCCGCCCGCCACCTGCGCGATGCGCATCAGGGCCGCGAGGTCGTCGACCCTGAGCTTGAGCTCGATCTCGCGGCCGCTGTTGCTCTCCGACATGTTGTCCCGCCTCGCCGCGCCGCCCCGCTCTTGCGCTCAGAAGTCTTGGTAGGGCCGCGGCGATGGGCTGACGCCGTGTCGCTCGAGGTCATCGTGCTCGTGGGGCGTGTTCCAGCGGATCTCCGGGTGCGCCTCCTGGAAGCGCGCAGCGGAATCTTGCGCCTTGTCGGCGTCGAACAGACCCTTGTCGAAGTGCAGCTGATAGCGGCGCGCCTCGACGTAGGTGCGCGCGTCGTTGGCGCCCGTGGGCCACGCCTCGATGATGGTCTCGCCGGGCACGAGCGGCAGCTCCAAGGGGATGCGTGTGGCGTACTCGATCTTGTCCTTGTGATTGCGCGGTACGTCCTTGAGCTCGGTGACCTTGCCGTCGGGCGTACGTACCCGCACCTGGTAGGTGTTCTCGGCCGCGAACAGCTTGCGCATGGTGTCGTTGCCGAGCACCGCCAACTCCACCAAGGCTGCCTCGCCGGCGTCGAGGTCGGCGCCGCGCAGCTTGTCGAGGAGCTGCGGCTCGAGGCGCACGGTCTTGCCCGCGAACGCGACCTCGACGCCGGCCTTGTTGCCGCCTTTGTTCTCGAGCGCCGATACGCAGGCGTCGCGCAGCGCGCGGAAGCGCTTGGCGTCGTCGCCGATACGCACACCCTGGCGCAGCAACTCGCGCTCGACCCAGCCAAGCACGCGCTCGTTGAAGCCACCGTTGGCGTGGCCCGATGCGTTGATGACCAGCGTTCCGCGCAGCACCTTGCCTGGGGCGCTCACGATGTTCATCTGCTTGCCGAGGCCGGTGTCGTACGCGAAGGCCCAGGCGTCGAACCTGACGCCCTGCTGCGGGTAGAACAAGATCGACGAGGCGCCGCCCTTGCCGGCGCGGCGCTCCAGGTAGGCAAGCGCTTCGCGGACCTGCGGGTGCTCGGCGAGGTTCCCCGCCGCCTGCAGGCGCTGCACGTTGCCACCCCGGACCTTCGTCAACATCGCGCGTTCCACTCCTTGTGCTGCCAGCGGTGCTCGCTCGGTACCATGGTCACACCGCTGCCCCCATGCTCGTCAAGTGCGCGTGCCGGTCAAGCGCGCACCCCGATGCGCAGGGCGGCGATGGTGGTGGGCGAGGCGCCCGCGCCTGGTTCGGGGAGGCCGCTGCGCCACGGATCGAGGCGTCGCTCGCTCTCGGCCTTCTCGATGACGCGGTTGGCCGCCGCGATGACCTCGCCTGGATGCTCGGGGAAGCTGGTCTCCTTGCCGAGCATGATGGCGTCGGCACCGCGGTCGAACACGGCGGCGTACAGGCCCTCGACGTCGCCGCGGCTGGGCCGCGACGGGTCCTTGACCATCGACATCAGCACCTCGGTGGCGACGATGGTGGGCTTGCCGTGCAGCTTGCCCATGGCGTTGATGCGCCGCTCCGCGGGGGGCACGTTCTCGTAGCCAATCTCGACGCCCAGATCGCCGCGCGCCACCATGAGTGCGTCGGCCACCATGGTGATCTGCTCGAGGTGCTGCAGGCCCTCTGGCCGCTCGATCTTGGCGATGATGGGCACCACGCGGCCGAGCGCGCGCATGCGCTCGCGCAGGAACAACACGTCTTCGGGCCCGCGCACGAACGAGGTGGCCACCAGATCGACATGGGGCAAGAGCGCGCCCAGATTGGCCAGATCCTCGTCGGTGATGGTGCGCACCGAGAGCTGCGAGCGCGGCAGGTTGATGCCCTTCCTGTCCCACACTTTGCCGCCGAGCACCACCTCGGCGTCCACCGTTCCCGTGCGCTTGTCGACGGCCAGCACGGTCAGCTCCACGGTCCCGTCGTTCAGGAAGATCGGGTCGCCCACCTTCACGTCGCTGCACAGGGTGGGGTAGTCGACGGGCAAGAGCGCGCTGGTGCCGAGCACGTCGTTGGTGGTGAGCTGAAGCTTGGCGCCCTCCTTGAGCCAGATGTCGTTGAACTCGAGGTTCTGCGGGTTGGCGAACTTGCCGAGCCGAATCTTCGGACCCTCGAGGTCGATCTGGATGCTCACCGGCCGACCCAGGCTGGCGGCGGCGGCGCGGATGCGCTTCATCAGCGCCACCTGCTCCTCGACGGTGCCGTGGGCGGTGTTGAAGCGGGCCACGTCCATGCCCGCGGTGATCATCTTCTTGAGCTGCGCCTCGGTGGCGCGGGGGTTGATGGTGGCAACGATGCGCGTGCGGCGGTCCTTGGCGGGCGGCTGCGAGATGATGTCGGCCGGATCGAAGGGCTGCAGGCCTACCGGGCGCGCGTCGTAGCGCGCCAGCAACGTGGTCAGCTCGGCGCGCCCGGCCTCGTCGATGTTGGTGCCCGGGAGCCCGGCCAGGTGCCGCAACAGCGCCTTGGTCTGCACGAACACCGCGGTGTTGCCGAAGCGGTCGGCGATACGCAGGGTCTCGTCGGCGGTGTTGACGATGGCCGTCACCTCCGAGAGCCCGTTGGTGCCGACCTGGGTGCTCAGAACCACGCCGTCTTTGAGCGCCTCGCTCACGCAGCGCTGCATGGCGCGCAGCGCGTCGGCCAGCGCGTGCTTGGGCAACTGGGGTGGGCGCGGCCCCTCGACCGCGGGCGCCTTGCCCTCGACCGCGGGTTTCTTCTCGGGCGGCGGCGGCGGCGCGGCGAAGGGATCCCAACGGAAGGCCTCGGTGAGCATGGCCTGCTCGGCGCGCTGCGCGCGCTCGCCCTCGACGCCGAGGATGCGGGCCAGGATCTCCTGCGTGCGCGGGTTCCCCGCCTGTCCCTCACGCTGCACGATGCGCTCGGGCGGCACGCCGGCGGCGACCAGGTGGCGTACCAGGTGGTGCTGCGCCTCGATGCCGCTGCGGAAGTGCCCGCTGAAGGTGCCGATGACCACCTGCGTGATCTCGCCGCGTGCGTCCTTGTTGACGACGAAGGTGCCGGCGGTGAGCGCCTCGCCGCCGCGGGCGAGCACGGTATGGCCCGGCGAGGGCTTGCCGGGGTGGACCTCGGCGGCGCGCGCCACGTCGATGGCATCGACGACGTACTCGCACAGCTGGCCGTCGCGCACGGAGGCGAGGAAGGCCGCGTCGATGTGCCTGACCTGCCCAGGATCGCCGCCCTCGGCGATGAACTTGCGCAGCTTCTCGAGGTAGTAGGCCTCGTGCGCCTCAGGCGTGTGGAAGCCCTGCTTCTTCTCGGTGTCGCGGAACACCACCCACTGCCCGACGGGCGTCTTGGTGGAGGTGTCTTGTAGCCGCACCGCTTCGCGGAACACCGCGGTCTGCACACCCGCGAGCGCGCGCTGCGTGGTGAGCGCGACGTCGAGCTTGCCGTGACCCTCGGTCATCGACATGCGGTTGATGAGCGTGGTGAGGCGCTGCTCGAGGACGTACAGGCGGCCAGCGAGCTGATCGAGCGCCGTGGGGTCGAGGCCCGTGAAGTCCGCGCCCACGAGCGGGTTGACGATCTGCGCGATGCGCTCGGCGACGGCCCCGAGCTGCTTCTTGTTCCACAGCCCGTCGAGCTCGCTGAGCGCGACGCCCGACATCACGCCGACGAACTCGGAGGAGGCGGCGCTCACCTTGGAGGCGCTCCCCGCCTTGTTCACCTCGCCGGTGCCGCTCGTGCCCTGGTTCGCCTGACCCATGGCGCCGGTCGCGGCGCGAGCCTGACGCACGGCGCGGGAGCTTCGTTTGGGCGGGTCGTTGATGGTGGGCATCGCGCGCGTCTCTCGCTTGTTTTCGGTAGATCCGTGGGCTGGTTACCTCTACCAGGCCAGCGCGGCATTTGGCGCGCTTCCTGGCCGAGCGCGCGGCGCCGCGTCAGGACCCCGCGTCGGCGGGCCCGGCATCCGCTGCAAGGGCCTCCGGCACGCACTGGCCGTCCTCGCATAGGTAGGCGTTGGGACACGGGTTTTCCGCGTCGCACGGGCGGCCAAAGGGCGGGGTCTGCAGCTCGCAGGCGCTCGCCAGCGCGAGGCTGAGGGCGGCGATGGTCGTGCACAGCTTCACGGGATGCGCTCCTCGTCGGCTGGGTCCTCGGGCGGCGGCGGCGGCGCTGTGTTCTCGTTCCACAGCCACAGGCCGGCGCCCCCGAGCGCCACCCCCAGCACCAGGCTGATGGCGGCGGCCGACATCAGGGGCGCGCCCCAGGTCTCCCAGCGGCGCTTGGCGTCTGCGGCGATGGACTGCGCGGTGCCCGCGTCCACGAGCGCCGCGTCGAGGTCGTCGCCGGCGCGGGCCTCGGCGTCCTCGATGGCCTGTGCCGCTACCGCATGGTCCATCAAGGGCACGGCGCCGAATCCCGCCATCACCGGGCTCGAGATCGTGAGCGCCGCGCCGGCGAAGGTGAGCCCGCCGCCGAGGAGCGCGAGCTTGGGGTCGCCGTGGCCGCGCTCGCAGGTCTCGCCCACGGTGACGATGCCGTTGCCGCAGCCGGTGGGCGTGCAGTTGCTGTCACAGCCGTCGCCGTCCGCCAGGTTGCCGTCGTCGCACTGCTCGCCGGCGCTGACCACGCCGTTGCCGCAGCGCGTGGAGCGACAGCCCGCGTCGCAGCCGTCGCCGTTCTTGTCGTTACCGTCGTCGCACTCTTCGCCGTCTTGCAGCGCGCCGTTGCCGCAGCGCGAGCGCGTGCAGTTGCGATCGCAGCCGTCACCGTTCTTGTCGTTGCCGTCGTCGCACTGCTCGCCGTCGCCCACCACGCCGTTGCCGCAGCCCGAACGCACGCAGCCGCGGTCGCAGCCGTCGCCGTCGATCGCGTTGCCGTCGTCGCACTCCTCCGGCGGCGCCGCGATGCCGTTGCCGCAGGAGCTCGCCGTACAATTGCCGTCGCAGCCGTCGCCGTCGGCCAGGTTGCCGTCGTCACAGGCCTCGCCCGCGGTGTGGATGCCGTTGCCGCACGAGGTCAGCGTGCAGTTGGCGTCGCAGCCGTCGCCGTCGACGGCGTTGCCGTCGTCGCACTGCTCACCGGGCACCACCACCCAATCACCGCACACGCGCGCCGCCTCGGGGCACGTCTCGCCGATGTCTCCCTTGGCCTGCAGCACCTCGAGCTGGCGCACCTTGTCGTTGACCAGGCGCGCCTTCTCGAAGCTCGGATATGCCGCCAGCACCGATCGGTACAGGTCGAGCGCCAAGCGATGATCGCGCGCGGCGAACGCGACCTCGGCGGCGCGGTACAGGTGCTTGGCGTGGGGTGCTCGCTCGTGCAGCGCGAGGAAGAGCGGCACGGCGTCGCAGTAGCGCTGCTGCTCGGCGGCGGCGTAGGCCTTCTTCACCAGGTCGGGCGGCCCGTCGCTCGGCGGCGCCGCGGCGCCCGCAGGGGCGGCGAGGGCGAGCACGGCGGCGAGCACGGCGAGCATCGCCTGCTTATAGCGCGGCGCGGTGGGGGATCAGTCGTAGATGTCCGGCACGCGCGGCTGCGCCTTGCCGCGCGCTCGCTTCTTGGGCCCGGCATCGACACGCGCGGCGTTGCCGGCGTCGCTCGCGGCGGCGCCGGCGTCCACCGCGGGGGTCGCGCCGGCGGCCACCGCGGTGGTCGGGCCGGCGTCGTGCAGCGCGGGCACGGCGCCGCTGATGAGGCCCGCGTCTGGTTGGGCCTCCGCCGTGTCGTGCCTGCCGAGCCACCACCAGGCGAGCACGCCGCACGCGCTTACGAGCAAGAGCGCGGCTGCAGCCAGCGCCGGCGCTCGCCGAGCAGCGCGCGGCGCCAAAGGCAGCGCCACCACCGGTCGCGCGGGCACCGTGGGCGCGTGGCTCGGCAGCGGCGCCCGCAGGTCTCGCGGCGACAGGCGCGGGTTGTCATCGATGGTCGCTTCATCGGGGTGCGCCTCTGGCGGGCGCGGCCGCGGCACCGACGCGCCGCTCTCGAAGCCCGGCAGGTGATCGAGGAGCTGCGCCAGCTCCTCGGCGCTCCCGGGCCGATCGTTGGGATCTTTGGCCAGCAGGCGTTGCACGAGTCCCGCGATGGGCAGCGGCACCTCCGAGGGCAAGGGCGGGATCGGATCGACGGCATGCGCCATCATCAAGCTGGTCGGCGTGGGCGCGCGGAAGGGCGGGCGCCCGGCCAGGCACTCGAACCACATGACGCCGAGCGCGTACAGGTCGCTGCGGGGATCGCTCAGGACGCCGCGGACGCTCACCTCGGGCGCGATATAGCCCGGTGTGCCCACCACCGAGCCGCTGGCGGTGAGCTGCTCGCCTTGTTGGTTCGCGACCTCGTCGATGCCGGTGAGCTTGGCGACGCCGAAGTCGACGATCTTGACGAAATCGGGTGCGCCGGGCGCGTCCATCAGCAAGATGTTCTCGGGCTTGAGATCGCGGTGGATGATGCCGAGGCCGTGCGCGCAGGAGAGCGCCGCGCACACTTGGCGCACGATGGCGATGCCGTTCTTGAACGGCAGCGTCGATCGCTTGATCAGGCGCTGCCGCAGGTTGTCGCCCTTGACCAGCTCCATGGCGAGGAAGAGCGAGCCGTCGGACAGCTCACCGAAGTCGTGCAACGCCACGATGTTCGGGTGGTGGGCCTGGGCGAGCGAGAGCGCCTCGCGTCGAAAGCGCTCGAGCGTGCGGGGGTCGCGCGCGAGCTCGCGGCGCACCACCTTGAAGGCGACGTCACGCCCGAGCGGCTCCTGCAGCGCGACGTACACCGTGCCCATGCCGCCACCGCCGAGGCGACGAGAGATGCGATAGCGCTCGGCAACCAGCTTGCCGATCAAGCTCTCGGACTCGGCCATGGCACCCGGTGTAGCAGCCGGGCGTCAGCGAGGCGATTCCCGACGCACACCTACGACGTAGAGGGTCACCGCCATCGCCACGAAGGGCACCAAGGGCCACCAGGTGCCGATACCCGCCAGCGGGAACGCGTCGGAGAGATCGAGCGCCTGCTTCACGCTCGGCAGCGTCTCGACGATCGACTGCAGCACGCCAGTGATGGCGCCGCCGGCGATGAGCCCCGAGGCCATCAGCATGCCGGGCGAGAAGTCGTCGCCACCTTTGGCGTCGGCGCCGGCGCTCTTCTTGCGCTGGCGATCGACGAGCCAGCGCACCGCACCACCGATGAAGATACCGGCCGACGTGGAGATGGGCAGGTACAGGCCTACCGCGAAGGGCAGCGCGGCCACGCCCACCAGCTCCATCATCACGGCCAACAGCACACCGACAAGCACCAGGCCCCAGGGCAGGCGTCCACCGAGGGTGCCGTCGATGATCAAGCGGAACAGCTGCGCCTTGGGCGCGTCGAACTTGGCGACGCCGCGCGCGCGCCACGTGGTGGTGCCCTGCGCGTCGACGAGGAAGCGCGTGCCATCGTGCTCGACAACGCGGTAGGGCACGCGATCGGGCCCGAGCTCGTGCTGCGCATCGGCGGGGACCGCGAGCACGGTCGGCGCGTCGGGTCGCTCCCAGCGGTAGGGTTGCGTGCCGCACACGCCGGGATCGACCAGGAAGGCGAGCTTGCCCGCCTCGTCGACCAGGTACTTGCCGCGCGCCACCACGGCGCCCTCGAGCACCACGTCGTCGCGCAGGTAGTGCACGCGGTACGGCCGCCCGTCGGGGCCGGCCTCCTCCACCTGCTCGATGACGCTGGCCGTGTAGCTGGGCACGTCGACCGCTTGGTACGTGGTGGCGCCCTGATTGAGCTGGATGAGCACGAAGCCGATGACGATGGCGCTGGTGATGACACCGGCGGAGATCGCGATCTGCTGCGAGCGCGGCGTGCCGCCGACCAGGAAGCCGGTCTTCAGGTCTTGCGAGGTGGCGCCCGCCACCGACGCCGACACGCACACAAGCGCAGCGGTGGTGAGCGCCATGGCCTTGTAGCCCACGCCGGTCCAGCTCACGGCCACGAACAGGCCACACGTGATCAGCAGCGTGGCCACCGTCATGCCCGAGATTGGGTTCGACGAGCTGCCGATCTCGCCCGTGATGCGCGAGCTGACCGTGACGAAGAAGAAGCCGAACAGCAGGATGAGCACTGCGCTCACGAGGTTGATGCCGAGCACGGGCGCGAGCCAGATGGCGACCACCAGCGCCAGCGCGCCGCCCCCAACCACGCTCATGGGCAGGTCGCGCTCGGTGCGGCGCGTGGCCTGACCTTGTCCCGCGCGCAGGTTGGCGAGGCCTCCCTTGAACGCGCCGATGATGGTCGGCACCGCGCGCGCCAGCGCGATGAAGCCGCCGGTCGCGACGGCGCCGGCGCCGACGTAGAGGATGTACGCGTTGCGGATGGCGTAGGCGCTCATCTCGGCGATACGCTTGGTGCCCTCGGGGTACATGGGCGTGGGCATGCTGTCGCCGAAGATGTGCACCAGTGGCACCAGCACCAGGAACGAGAGCATGCCGCCGGCCATCATGTTGGCAGCGACGCGCGGCCCGATGATGTAGCCCACGCCGAGCATGGGCGGGCTCACCTCGAAGGCGAGCAGCGCACCCTTGAGACGGCCGCCCATGTCGACGGCTATCTCGGACACGTCTTTCCACAGCTTCACGATCAGGTTGAGGGCGGCGTAGCCCACGCCGATGAAGAAGCCGATGAACACGGTCTTGGCGTTGGTGCCGCCCTGCTCGCCCACGATGAGCACGTCGGCACAGGCGGTGCCCTCGGGGTATGCGAGCTTGCCGTGGTCCTTGACGATCAAGCCGTGGCGCAGCGGGATCATCATGAGCACGCCGATGAGGCCGCCGAAGAGCGCGACCAAGAGCGTGCGCGACAGCTCGAGCTCGAAGCCCATCAACAAGAGCGAGGGCAGCGTGAAGGCGACGCCCGCGGCGATGGACTCGCCCGCGCTGCCGGTGGTCTGCACGATGTTGTTCTCGAGGATGCTCGCCGGTTGCAGGCGCAGCGCGCGCTGCAGCCAGCGAAACAGCGTGATCGACAAGACCGCCACCGGGATGGAGGCCGAGACCGTGAGGCCCACCTTGAGGCCCAGGTAGACCGACGAGGCCGCGAAGATGACGCCCAGCACCGACCCGATGAAGAGCCCGCGCAGGGTCAGCTCGCGCGGGCTCTGGTCCGGGGAGACGAAGGGCTGGTGCTCGCTCGGCTCGCTCACGGCAGGTACTTGCGCAGCTCTGGCGGAACCATGCCGTCGGAGGTCATGCGGCGAACCTGCTCGGCGGTGAGGCCGAACACCTCGATCTCACCCTCGACGCAGAGCTGCTCCTTCTTGTTCACCATGCGCGCCTGCACCACCACCAGGTCGCCGGTGTCGCGCGCCAGCGTGGCGTCGGCGCGGAAGCTCTCGCCGGCGTAGAGCGGCTTGAGGAAGCGGATGCGGCTCTCGCGCACGACGCCGATGCGCTTCTTGAGCGCGGCCACGGTGGCGTGCGCGAGGTCGTCGGCGACGCCTTGGATGACGCCCGCCGGCACCACCTTGGCGCGCCCGCACAACGCCTCGTTGGCGTCGACGTGACAAAACACCCGGTTGCCGTCGTGCTCGAAGAGCAGGCGCAAGCCCGACGGGTCCGGCACGCCAGTGAGGATCTTGCGCCCGGCGGTGTACTCGGTCTGAACGGGGCGTGCCATGGCGCACCCTTGTAGCAGAGAACCCGGGCGCGGTCGTCTTGATCACGTGCCCGGCGGCGCGCGCTCGCCATGGGGGTTCGTCGCGCGGCGCAGCACCACGAAGCCCGCGGCGAGGTAGAGCGCGAGCGCCACCAAGACGAGGGAGCGAAGCCCGATGGCCATCGAGAGGTACTCGAGGCACCCACCGAGCACGGCCCCGAGCAAGTTGGAGGCGAAGGCGCCCGCGAGATCGGCGCTACGAACGAACAGCGACGAGACGATGAGGCCGGCGACGCCGATGGGCAGACCGTGCAGCAGGCCAGCCGCGAGGCCGCGTGCGACCGTTGGGAGGGCAGCGAGCGCCGCGGTGTCGACGACATACACGACGACGACGCTGGCAACGAGGGCGGCGAACGCAGGACGGAGCGGCACGGCGCCGCGCCGCTCGACCAGCAGGTTGGCGCACAGGGCCGCGATGAGCACACCGGCGAACACCGCGGCGTTCACCACCCAAGTCGATCCAAACAGCACGCTGCTCGCCGTGACGGCGCGGGTCTCCAGCAGCAGGAACGCGGCGCCAAGGAGGAAGAGCGGGAGGTCGAACGACCTGGCCAAGGTCGTGCCGGCTGCGACCCGCACGCCGAGCAAGGTCAGCGCCGCCACCAACGCCAGGATGAACGGGTAGACCCACGGGATGGCGCCGGGCTGCAGGTAGAGGAACGGCCACTCGTCGGTGGTGCGCGACACCTGGCGGTAATCGTTGGGTGTCAGCGAGGTCGCGGCGCCGGCGATGGGCAGGCGCGCGAACCGCTCGAGCGTGGCGGGATCGCGCGCTGCGATGAAGGTCCCGCCGCGGTGCAACCCGTGTGGCACGAACAGCGGCGTGGTGCCGGTGGCGTCGGCGAGCGTGGCGTAGATGCGCTCCGCGAGCCACGGCCCCGCGAGCAGGCTCATGCACACCGTCAGGTGCCCCTTCGGCCCCACGTGACGCCAGGCCGCGCGCAGCCCTTCGACGGTGTAGACGTAGTTGTCGAGGCGCAAGCTCGACATCGACGAGAACATGGCGTGAGAGTCGACGTAGCCGAACACGACCACGTCGACCGGTGGGCCGGTGCGCTGGGCGTAGAACGCGCGGGCGTCGTCGACGATGGCGTGGACGCGCGCATCGGCATAGGGCTGATCGGGGTGGAGGCGCTGACCGAGCTCGATGAGGCGCGCGTCGATGTCGACGCTCTCGATGCTGCCTGCGTCGGCGCGCAACGCCGCTGCCACGTCGTTGCCGGTGCCTGCCCCCACGACGATGGCGGTGAACCCCGGGGCCGACCCTGCAAAGGGCAGGTCGTAGACCGCACGGATCAGCGCGGCCTCGGCGTCGTCGACGGGCGCGTTGCGTAGGTCGTGCATCACCTGGTGGTAGTCGCGGTTGACCGACACCTTGATACGACGCGGGCCGTCGTGGGACACGTCGATGCGGTTGTAGGGCGAGAAGGTCGCGTCGTCGATGGACGCGGTGGCCGCCACCAGGGCGACGAGGCCGCTCGCGACGGCCAAGGGCGTGCGCGTGATCGCGATGAGCGGCAGCACCGCAAGCGCGAGCCACACCGGCGGCGGCGCTGACAGCGCGGTGCAGGCCGAGAAGGCCACCACGCCAAGGAGCGAACCGAGCAGGTCGGCCGTGTAGGCGCGTGGGTCGCCGCGACGCGCGTCGAACAGCGCCCCGACGATCGTGGCGGGGAGCGCGAGGCACGCCATCACGGCGCCGGCCAGCCCGACGATGGCCGCGATGGTGCCCACGGACTCGAGCACCGACGCGCGCGAGCTCTCGGCGCCCCACAGAAAGACGGACGGATCGGGGAAGCGCAGGTGCATCAGCCCAAGCCGCTCGCTGAGCGCGAGCACCACGGACAGGAGCGCGAGCAGGGGCAGCGCGACGCGAGCCAAGCGCGGATGGCGCGGTCCGGCCAGCACCCCGATGCCGATACCCGCGAAGCAGCAAATCAGGATCAGGTTGTTGAAGTAGGCCAGGATGCGCACCTGGCCCGAGATCCAACGAATGAGCGCTAGCTCGAGCGCCAGCAACGCAAAGGTCGCGAGCCCGATCTCGAGGAGGGGCCGCGCCGTGTGCGCCGACGGAGCTCGCGGCAGGATCATCGGCGCAGTCTACAGCGGAGGTCAGTTGCATTGATGGTCGCCGGGCTTGGCCATAGCCACGACCCCTGCGTCGCGTCCTCGCCGCGTACCACGAGGTACGCGGCTGCGGTGCTCCTTGGGCTCCTGGCAAGTCCCTGCGCCGGGCTCGATCAATGCAACCGATCTCCGCTGTAGCGGGCGCGCGGCGTGGGACCAGCTTCTGAACCGCCGCGGCGCTCACTGCTGGCATCGTCGCCCGCGACGAGCGCGGCGCCGCGCCAACGCCGGGGCTGGGCACGGCCATGCGTGGCGCGGGCGCACCCGCCGAGGCGCGGCGCGGCCCCTTAGCCGTCGAGCGCGTCCTCGATGATGTCCTTGGTGTTCTGGATCTCTTCCTCGAGCGCGGGGCAGTGAGCGGCGTTGATGTTCACCACGACCTCGCCGGCGTCCTCGTCGGGGTCGACCTCGCCGTCGTCGTTGGGGGTGAGCTCGACCTCGGCGCGGATGGTCAGCGTCTTGCCCTCCTCGTACTTGGTGACCGCGAGCTCGCCCTTCTTGGCCAGGTAGCAGTCCTGGTCGCGCTCGACCGTGAACTGGTGATCCTCGGGCTCGTCGACCTTGGGGTGATCGTTGATGCGGCAGATCTGTACGCTCGCGACGATGTCCTCGTCGTCCGTGGGATCGAGCGCGCTGTCATCGGCGTCCTCGATGTCGATGCCCTGCTCGGCGCCGTCGAAGTTGCCGTCGTCGAGGCTCTGCAGGCCAGACATGACCACCCAGTAGTCGGTGGGGAAGTGCTGCACCTCGTAGTCGACCTGGCCCTGGATGAAGGCCTCGTTGGCCTCGTCGATCTTGTCGGTGTCACCCTCGGCGTCTTTGATGTCTTCGAGGTTGGTCTCGAGCAGCGTGTTGTAGTTCTGCCGCTGCTTGGTCATCTCGTCGCAGGCGCCAAGCACGCTGACGCCGGTCGCGCTGAGCGAGTAGAGCGTGTCATCGGTGCCAAAGTCCATCTGGTCTTGCACGAAGAGCGCCGAGATGAGCGCGTCGACGGCCATGTCGTCGACCTTGCCGTCGACGCTGGCGGCGCAGCCAGTGAAGCCGGTGGCGAGCACAACGAGGAGCAGCGAGCCGAGACGAGCGAATTCCTTGCGATGCATGAATCCTCCAAAGGCGCGCGCAATCTGTCGGGGAGACCGCATGGTGTCAATCGAGCCGGCTCGACGCCACTGTGCGTCGGGCCACACGGATCCGACGAGCATCTCGGCGCGCTCAGGTGCATGCGCGCTCGAGCGCGCGCACCGCCAGCTCGACGCCGGCGTCGTCGACGTCGAGGTGCAGACAGGCGCGCAGCCGCGCCGGCCCTGCCGCGGCCACGCGCACGCCGGAGGCGAGCGCGCCGTCGACGACCTCGCGTGGCGAACGGCGCGTGCTCGAGAAGTACACCAGGTTGGTCTCGACGGGCTCCACCTCGAGCCCAGCGATGCCGGCCAGCCCCCCGGCGAGCGCGCGGGCGCGCCGGTGGTCGTCGGCCAGGCGTTCCACGTGGTGATCCAGGGCATAGAGCATGCCGCCGGCCGCGATGCCCGCTTGGCGCAGGCAACCGCCGAGCGCCTGCTTGAGGCGGCGCGCGCGCGGCCACAGCGACGAGGGCAGCGCCAGCACGGCGCCGAACGCGCAGCCGAGCCCCTTGGAGAAGCACACCTGCACCGTGGTGGCGCCGCGCGCCAGGCGCGCCACGGGGACGCCCAGCGCGACGCTGGCGTGAAACAAGCGCGCGCCGTCGAGGTGCAGCGCGAGGCCGCTGACGCGGCAGTTTTCGGCCACCGCGTCGTAGGTTGGCAGCGGCCACACCGAGCCGCCACCGCCGTTCGAGGTGTTCTCCACCACCACGCAGCGCGTGCGTGGGTAGTGGGGGTCGTCCGCCCGGATCACGCGACGCACATCGTCAACGGTGAAGATGCCGCGCGGCGTGTCGAGGGGACAGAGTTGCGCTCTGGCCGTCATGGCGGCGCCCGCGCCCTCGTGGTTGAGCACGTGCGCGGTGCGATGGCACACCACCTCGTCGCCTGCCTGCGCATGCAGCGCGAGCGCGATCTGGTTGCCCATGGTGGCGGAGGGGACGAAGAGCGCGCGCTCGGTGCCCAGCAGCGCCGCCATGCGCTCCTCAAACGCGCGCACCGTGGGGTCCTCGCCCTTCTGCTCGTCGCCGAGCGGTGCGCTCATCATGGCGCGCTTCATCGCGTCGGTGGGGCGCGTGGCGGTGTCGCTGACGAGGTCGACCTTGAGGTCCATGGGCTCCCGTCGCATGCACGCGCACCCGGGGCAAGGCCTACGGGCATCGATCTGCTACCGTGGGCGCGTGATCGGGCTGATGCTCCTCATCGCCACGCAACCGTCGCCGGCGCCCTTTGGGCCAGGCCTCGTCGACGTCGTCGAGCACATCCCCGCGGTGCAGGTGCGCTTGGGCTACTCCACGCCCGACAACTTCATGCACAAGGACGTGTACGGCGAGCTCGAGCGCTGCTTCCTGGTGGACGACGCTGCGCGCATGTTGGCCGACGCCCACGCGCGTCTACAGCAGCGCGCACCCGGGCTCACCTTCGTGCTCTACGACTGCGCGCGGCCGAGGAGCGTGCAGCTGGTGATGTGGGACGTGGTGGCCGGCACCAAGCAGCAGGGTTACGTCGCCAACCCGCACAAAGCGCCGGGCAGCGTGCACAACCGCGGCTGCGCCGTGGACCTCTCCTTGTGGGATAGCGCCAAGGGCGCGCCGCTCGACATGGGCACGCCCTGGGACTTCTTTGGCGCGCTCGCCGAGCCGCGCCGCGAGAGCGAGCTGTGGAAGGCGGGCAAGCTGACCAGCGAGCAGCTCGCCAACCGCCTGCTGCTCCGCGAGCTCATGCTGCGCGCCGGCTTCGGGCTGCTGCCCCACGAGTGGTGGCACTTCGACTGCGCGCCGCCCTCCGTCGCGGCCGCGCGCTACCCCATCCTGCCGTGAGGTCGGGATCAGCATGGGGCGTGCGTCCGGGCGGCACCTTCGGCTAGCTTTCGCGTGCCCATGAGCATGGCGAACCAATCCTCCGAGGTCGAAGGCACGCAGCGCGGCATCCTGTGGCGCCTGGTGCCGCCGGGGCTGCGCAAGGATCCCGACGAGCTGCGGCGCGCCAAGCTCTTCGTGGTGGTCGCGCTGCTCCTCTCGGCCGCCGCTCTCTTCTTCACAACCCAGATCCTCGGCGAGGACGGCATCTCCCCCGCCGCCCTCGTGCTCGGCGGCGGCGCGCTCGTGGGGCTCGCGTGCATCCCATTCGCGCGCTGGCTCGGCTCCATCGACCTGCCGGCGGTGGTCATCGGCGTGCTCAACGTCCTCATCGTGTTGGCCATGGGGCTCTTCTTCACCGGCCCTGGCGATTCGTCGCAGTGGTGGCTGCCGTTGGCGCCCCTGGTGAGCACCTTCCTGGTCGGGCCGCGCATCGGCGTCGGTGTCTGCGTGCTCGCCGTCGCCGGCCGCCTCGGGCTCTTCGTGGCCGGCGACCTCGGGTGGCGGTTCGCGCCCAAGGACGACACCGAGTCGTACTTCCACACGCTCGCCAGCATCACCGCGCTCGCGGCCGTGACGGCCATCGCCGCGCTCTACGAGGGCGCTCGGCGGCGCGATCAGGGCAAGGTCGAGCAGGCGCGCAAGGAGCTCGAGGAGAAGCACCGCCAGCTCGAGTCGGCGGCGGCGGCGGTGACGCAGGCGCGCGATCGGCTGATCGACGAGGGCCGCCGCAAAGACGAGTTCCTCGAGCGCATGCGGAGCTTCGGCGCCGGCCACGGCGAGGGCCTCGAGCGCACGCGGCGCGCCAGCGCGCAGCTCGCGCAGACGGTGCACGACATCTCGGCCAGCATCGAGACGCTGGCGACCTCTGCATCATCGTCCGACGCCACGGTGGCCGGCATGGCCGAAAGCGCCAGCCGCGTGGCCGCGAACGTCGAGCGCATGGTGGCCGACGTCGCGCAGGCCACGACCGCGCTGGTCCACCTGACGGGCGCGGTGGCGGCCGTGCAAGCGCAATACGGCCAGCTCTCGAGCTCGGCCGACGCCACGGCGCGCGCCATGGTGGCCATGGAGAAGTCCGCCGAGCAGGCAGAAAAGACCGTGGTCAAGACCGTGGGCCTGGCCGACATGATGATCAAAGACGCGGCGCGCGGCGTGGAGGCGGTGCGTCGCACGCTCGGCGGCGTCGACGAGATCCGCACCGCTTCTCGAACGGCGGGCACCGTCATCCGCGACCTCGACCAACGCGTGCGCGCCATCGGCGCCATCAACAACGTCATCGACGAGGTCGCCATCGAGACCAACGTCTTGGCGCTCAACGCCTCCATCATCGCCGCGCAGGCCGGCGATCACGGCGCCGGGTTCCGCGTGGTGGCGGAGCAGATCAAGGCGCTCGCCGAGCGCACGGCCGCGTCGACGCGCGAGATCACCGTGGTGGTGCAAGGCCTCAAGACCGAGGCGACGCGCGCCGTGGAGGTCATCGAGCGCGGCGAGAGCGCGGTGGACGCCGGCGCCGCGCTGTCGGAGGAGGCGGCGCGCGCGCTCGAGCAGATCGTTGGCTCGGCGCAAGAGGCGGCCACGCAGATGGGCGTCATCGAGACCGTCATCCGAGAGCAGGCCGGGCGCGCGCGCATGGTGGGCGGCGCCATGAGCGAGGTGATGCGCCTGGTTGGGGAAGCGGCCCGCGCCACCGACGAGCACGGTCAGGCCGCGGGGCAGATCGAGGCAGCCACGCGCCGCCTGACCGCGCTTGGCCCCGAGCTCGAGCAGAAGAGCAAGGCGCAGGCCGACGCCGCGCGCGCCGCGCGCGCCGCCATCGCGCAGATCAGCGAGATGGCGCGCCGCTTGGCGACGGTGCAGGGCGATCAAACGCGCGTGTCGGAGGCGACGCTGCGCGCCGTGGAAGACATCCAACGCGCGCAGCGCGGGCAAGACGACGCGCTCCGAACGCTCCAGTAGCGGGGGCGCGCCTACTCGACGTAGAGCGCGCCGCCGTAGATCCACACGTAGTCGCGACCCTCCTCGGCGGCGACATCGAGGTAGCCGTAGGCGTCGTCGCGCAGGTGCTCGCGCAGGTGCCACGGCAGCATGCGCACCTCGGCGCGGTAGGCGCCGGGCTCGGCCAGCGGCACGGCCAGGCGCGCGTCGGTGGTGCTGGCCACCTCCACGAAGCCGGCCTCGTCGGCGGTGGCGCGCAGCACGCGCAGCCGCAGGGCAGGCGGCTGTGCCGCGGGATCGAGCTCGCGCACGCTTGGCGCATCGACGATCAGGGTGGCGCCCGTGGGCACGGTGTCGCCGAGCTCGTACGCGCCGCCGTCTTTCTCGGCGTGCACGTCGAAGCCCACGGGCGAGCCGAGCATCTCGAACACGCCGTAGTTTCGGCCCGACGCCAGCGCCTCCTTGATGGCGCGATCGTCGAGCGTACCGTCGTCGAGCGGCCGCGCGCGCACATGGTTCGAGAACGCGTTCATCATGCGCCGGTAGCTGTCGCCCCGTTCGCCGTCCTCGAGGACGACGGCGAAGGTGTTGCGGTGGCAGTCGGTGCCCATGGTGGTGACGAGGTGCCGCCCGCTGGCAAGCACGTTGCCCCAGCGCTGCAGGTAGCGCGCATCCTCGCTGTAGATGCCGAACACCAGGAGGTCGGGGTGCGGCAGGCCCGTGTCACCGTCCTGCCAGCGCAGGATGAAGTCGAGCGCCACGCCCATGCCGAGGAAGGTGTTGGCGTGCAGGTTGAACATCTCGAAGCCGTCGACCGGGAAGCTCAGGAGCTCGGCGACGCTGAAGTCCTCGGGATGCGCCAGCAGCACCACGGCGCCGGCGTCACGCTCCGCCTGGGCCGCCTCTGGCGTCCGCTCGCCGTACACGCCGCCGCGATCGCCGGGTACATGACGCTCGAGGCCGACCGGCATCATGGCGGCCTCGGCGCCGGCCATGATGATGGCGCTCGAGCCATCCTCGCAGCTGGCGCGGTTGGCGGTGCCGACGCCGTCGTGCTCGATGAGCGCGTCGCCGCGCTCCGGGCGATGGAGCAGCGCGTCGGGGAACTCGGTGTCGGTGAACGACTCGCGGTGGTCGGTGAGGAACGCGAAGTCGTGCTTGGTCTGGCACAGGCCGCGGCGGAAGTCGTCGAAGCACACCGGATCGCGCGTGCCGTCCTCGAGCACCGGCGCGCCGTCGCAGGCGTCGTGCGAGTACACCGAGTGCGAGTGCACCAGGCCGCGCACGTCGACGAAGCCGCGCATGGGCGTGGCGTCGGAGGCGTAGGTGACGCCCGGCGACCAGACCGGGCCCGCGGGCGGGGGCGGGTCCGCCGGGCACGCGGACAGCACGGGCACAACGATGGTGGCGACGAGGCGCGCGTGGGCGAGCATGGCGCGAGACTGGCAGAGCGCCGTGGCGCGCCAAGGGGGGATCCGCAGGCGATGGCGACGGGAATGCCAGGGGACGAAGCACGGTTCCGCTATCCTTCGATGGTGCGCATGGCGAAGATCTCTCTCGTGGCCCGGCTCGTCACGGTGTCGGCGGTCGCCGCGCTGGTGCTCGCGACGAGCGCAGCGGCGGCGGAGCCCACGCGCGTCGCAAAGGCGCGCGCTGACAAGCTCGCAGGGCTCAAGGCGGCCTTCGCCGACAAGGGCGTGCCTTGGCCGGCCAAGGAGATCCTGGTGCGCGCCTTCAAGAAGGACGGTGCGCTCGAGCTGTGGGCCGGCGACGGCAAGAGCCCGCTCTCGCTCATCAAGAGCTGGCCCGTGTGCGCGTCGTCGGGCGCGCTCGGCCCCAAGCGGCGCCAGGGAGATCTGCAGGTCCCCGAGGGCGTCTATCGCCTCGACAAGCTCAACCCGGTGTCGAGCTACCACTTGAGCCTGCACGTCGACTACCCGAACCGCGCCGACCGCGCCGCCGGCAAGCGCGAGGGCATTCGCAACCTCGGCGGCGACATCATGGTGCACGGCGAGTGCGTGACCATCGGCTGCATCCCCATCGAAAACGATCCTATCGAGGAGCTGTACCTCGCGATCCTCGACGCGGGGCTACGGCCACCCATCCACATCTTTCCCGCGCGCGTCGACGAGGGGGGCCTGGCGACCCTCGTGAGCTCGGCGAGTGACGCGTCGGTGCGCGAGCTCTGGGGCGATCTGGCCCAGGTGCAATGGGCCTTCGATCGCGATCGTCGCGTGCCGCGCGTGGAGGTCGACGCAGCGGGACGCTACGTCATCAAGTGAGCAGATCCACGCTTTGCGCTGGCCAGGTGTCGCGGGTCGTCGGAGGGGAGTTGCGCGGGCCGCTGCGCCGCTCGATGCAGGAGGTGGAGGTGCCATGGTCCCCACGGAGTCTTCGCCGCGCAAGAGCCGCGCGCTCGTCAGCGCCGCCCTGGCGGTCCTGGTCGCGGGCGCCGGCGTCTGGTGGTTCGGCTTCCGGGACGGTGGCGGCGGCGCTAAGGGCCCGCGCTACGAGACCGGCACGGTGGATCGCGGCAACATCACCTCACGCGTCACCGCTACCGGCACGCTCTCCGCAGTGGTCACCGTGCAGGTGGGCGCGCAGGTCACGGGGCGCATCGCCGAGATCCTGGTCGACTTCAACTCGCCCGTGAAGAAGGGCCAGCTCATCGCGCGCATCGACGCGCAGACCTTCGAGGCCGCGCTGGCCGAGTCCAAGGCCAACCTGAGCGCCGCCCAGGCCAACCACGATCGCGCGATCGCCAAGGCCGAGCAGAGCGCAAAGCAGGAAGAGCGGCTCAAGGAGCTGGTGGCGAAGGACCTGGTGTCGCAATCGGAGTACGACGCGGCGCGCTCGACGGCGATTGCGTCGACGGCCGAGGTGGCGGCGGCCAAGAGCGCCATCGAGCAAACCAAGGCCGCGGTGGAGCGCGCCCAGACCAACCTCGGGTACACGCGCATCTTGGCGCCCATCGACGGCGTGGTGTTGTCCCGCGCCATCGACGTGGGCCAGACGGTGGCGGCGTCGCTGCAGGCGCCCACGCTCTTCACCATCACCGGCGACCTCAAGGAGATGCAGGTGGAGGCGGCCGTCGCCGAGGCAGACATCGGGAGGGTCGAAGAGGGCAAGCGTGCCACCTTCACGGTCGACGCCTTTCCCGCCGAGCACTTCGAAGGCGTGATTCGCCAGGTGCGCAACTCGCCCACGACCACACAGGGCGTGGTCACCTACGTCACGGTCATCGACGTCGACAACGCCGACCTGCGCCTCAAGCCCGGCATGACCGCCAACGTCACCTTCGTGGTGGAAGAGCGTGACGAGGTCCTGCGCGTGCCGCAGGCGGCGCTGCGCTATCGCCCGCCGCGCGATGGCAGCAACGGCAGCAACGGCAGCAACGGCACCAACGGTGGTGGTGGTGGTGCCGGCGGTGCTCCGGCGGTGCAAAACGGCGGTGGCCGGCCCAGCGACGTGCCGGGCAGCTCGGCGGGTGGATCGACGGGCGGCAAGAGGCCCGATGGCCGCTCGCTGTACGTGTTGCGCGGCGACGCGCCCGTGCAGGTGCGCGTCAAGACGGGGCTCACCGACGGCACGCTCACCGAGATCCTCGAGGTGGTGGAGGGCGAGCTCAAGGAGGGCGACACCGTCGTCACGGGGTCCCTCGAGACACCCAAGTCGAACAACGGCAGCTCGAGCCTGATCCCCACGCCCATGGGTCCGCGGGGTGGCGGTTCCAGCGGGCGGCCCCGCTAGGAGAGCACCGGTGGGCAGCGCGGCCATCCTGACGCTCGAGCACGTGAGCAAGACCTACCTCACCGGTGAGGTGCCCGTGCGCGCCCTCGTCGACACCTCGCTCGAGGTGCACGCCGGCGAGCTGCTCGCCATCATGGGCTCCTCGGGCTCGGGCAAGTCGACGCTGATGAACCTGCTCGGCTGCCTCGATCGGCCGAGCGAGGGCCGCTACCTGCTCGACGGGCGCGACGTCTCGCGCATGTCGAGGTCAGAGCTCGCCGTGGTACGCAATCGCCTCATTGGCTTCGTGTTCCAGAGCTTCCAGCTTCTGCCGCGCACCAGCGCCGTCGAAAACGTCGAGCTGCCGCTCTTGTATCGCGCGCTCGGCTCGAGCGAGCGGCGCAGGCGCGCGCTGCAGGCGCTGGCGCGCGTTGGCCTGGCCGAGCGCGCGGGCCATCACCCGAGCCAGCTCTCGGGCGGCCAGCAGCAGCGCGTGGCCATCGCGCGCGCGCTGGTGGGCGAGCCCAAGGTGGTGCTGGCCGACGAGCCCACGGGCAACCTCGACTCGGTCACCAGCGTGGAGGTGATGGCGCTCTTGCAGCAGTTGGTGGGCGACGGCATGACCGTGGTGCTGGTCACGCACGAGCACGACATCGCCGCGTTCGCGTCGCGCGTGGTCACCATCAAGGACGGTCGCGTGGTGAGTGACCTGCGCCAGACGCCGGTGCCGGCGGTGCCCCACCCCACCTCCGCGGTGGGCGGCACGCTCGCCGCGACGGGGGCGCCATGAGCCCGCTCTCGGTGCTGCGCGTGGCGCTGCGCGCGCTGGTGCGCAACAAGATGCGCGCCGGGCTGACCACGCTCGGCGTGGTCATCGGTGTGGGCGCCGTCGTCGCCATGGTGGCCATCGGCGAAGGCGCAAAGGCGCAGGTGCAGAAGGCCTTCGAGTCGATGGGCACCGACCTCATCGTGGTGCTGCCGGGCTCGCAGAGCTTCGGCGGCATGCAAGGAGGCTTCGGTTCGGGGCAGACACTCACCTGGGACGACCTGCGCGCGATCCAGACCGAGCTCTCGGCCGTGCGCGGCGCCGCGCCGCAACTGCGCCACAACACGCCGGTGCTCGGCGACGGCAACAACTGGGCTACGCAGGTGTTCGGCACCACCGCCGACTTCCATGCAGTGCGCAACTGGGCCGTGGAGCTCGGGCGCCCGCTGCAGGCCCCCGACGTCGATGGCGCCGCCAAGGTGGCGGTGCTTGGTCGCACCGTGGCCGAGCAGCTCTGGGGCGAGCCCACGCGGGCCATCGGTGAGGTGTTGCGCATCAAGGGCGTGCCCTACGAGGTGGTGGGCGTGCTCACGCCCAAGGGCCAGTCGCCCATGGGGCAAGACTACGACGACACCGTGCTGGTCCCCGCCAAGACCTTCATGACCAAGGTGCAGGGCGGCATCAAGCAGCACATCCCTGGCTCGATCCTCATCGCGGCCAAGGACGGGCGCGACAGCGCGCGCACCGCGCAGCAAGTGACCGCGCTCTTGCGTGATCGCCACAAGGTGCCCGACGGCGAGCCCGACGACTTCCAGATCAGGAACCTCGCCGAGATGGCCAACGCACAGCAGCAGGGCACGCAGACGCTCACCATGCTCTTGATGGCCATCGCCGCCGTCAGCCTGCTCGTGGGCGGCATCGGCATCATGAACATCATGCTCGTGAGCGTCACCGAGCGCACGCGCGAGATCGGCGTGCGCATGGCGGTGGGCGCGCGGCCCATCGACGTGCTGCTGCAGTTCTTGGTGGAGTCGCTCACCCTCGCGGTCATTGGCGGCGCCATCGGCGTGGGGCTTGGCGTCGGCGGCGCCGCGCTGCTGACCGCGAATTTCGGTTGGCCCACGGTGGTACGTCCCGACGTCATCGCGCTCGCGGTTGGCTTCTCCGGCGTGGTGGGTGTTGCCTTCGGCATCTATCCCGCGCGCAAGGCCGCCGCGCTCGATCCCATCCAGGCCCTCCGCTACGAGTGACCCGTGCTGTTGCTGCCGCTCCTCCTCGCCGCCGCCGCGCCCGATGTGATCTCGCTCGACGAGGCGCTGGCGCTCGCCGAGCAGTCGAGCCCCGCCATGGCGCAAAGCCGCGGGCGCACCGCGCTGGCCGACGCGCGCAACGGCGCGGCGCTGGCACCGCTGTTGCCGCAAGTGCGCGGCGACGTGGGGTACGCGCGCGGCACCGCCAACACGGCCAGCAGCGTCAAGCTCGACAGCTACGACCAGTTCTCGACGGGCGTGTCGCTGCGCCAGCTCATCTGGGACTTCGGGCGCAGCACCGAGGGCCTCGCGGCCAGCGAGGCCGAGCTCGTGAGCGCCAAGGCCGACGAACGCGCGGCCAAGAACGACCTCGCGTTCGCGGTGCGCGCTGCCTGGCTCGACGCCGCCGGCGCGCGCGCGCTCAAAGACGTCGCGCGCGGCGCCGTGGAGAACGAAGAGCGCCACCAGGCACAGGTGCAGGCGCAGATCGGCGTCGGCCTGCGACCGCCCATCGATCTCGCGCAGGTGAAGACCGTGCTCGCCAGCGCGCGGGCCGATCTCTTGGCCGCCGAGCAGGCGGAGTGGACGCGTCGCCTCGAGCTCGGGCGCGTCCTCGGCACCGGCGGCGCGCCCGCGCCCGCCGTGGTGGGCGATCCCCTCGGCGCCGTCGACGGCGAGGACGCCGTCCTCGAGAGCTTGGTCGCGCGTGCAATGGCGGCGCGCCCGGAGCTGGTGGCCGCCGAACAGATCGTGACGGCGCGCGAGCGCGACGTCGCCTCGGCGCGCGGCGACTATTGGCCGAGCATCTCGGCGCAAGCATCTGCCAACGCCGGCGGTGCCGCGCTCGACGCCTTGGCGCCGAACGCTCAGGTCGGCGTGGACCTCAGCTGGCCGCTCTTCTCGGGACTTGGCACCAACGCCAGCGTGCGCGCCACCGAGGCCGCCGCGGCGCAGGCGCGCGCCTTGCGCGACGCCGTGCAGCTCCAGCTCAAGGTCGACGTCGAGAGCGCGCAGCTGCAGGTGCGCTTGGCGCGCGCGCGCTTGGTGGCGCTCGAAGAGGCAGACAGCGCGTCAGCCGCCGAGCTGGAGCTCGCCGAGGCGCGCTACAAGGCCGGCACCGGCACCATCATCGAGCTCGGCGACGCGCAGGCGCGTCGGGTGAGCGCGTCGGCGCGTTTGGCGCAAGCGCGCACCGATCTCGCCGTTAGCCGCGCGGCGCTCCTGCGGGCGCTGGGGAGCTGAGGCTCACGCGAAGCGTGTGAAGTCCGGCTTGCGCTTCTCGAAGAACGCGCTGAACGCCTCGGCGGCCTCGGGAGAGCCGATGCGCTCACCGAAGCGCACGGCCTCTTCGAACAGCGCGCTACGGACGCGCTCACGCAGGGGGTCGCGCAACAGCCTCTTCGCCGCGCGCAGCGAAGCCGCGGGCAGCTCCACCAGGCGCTGGGCGCGCGAGCGCGCGAACGCCACCACCTCGGACGCGGGCAGCGCGCGCGTGGCGATGCCGACATCGACCGCGGTGGCAGCGTCGAAGGGCTCGGCCAAGAGCAAGAGCTCGTTCGCCTTGGCGAAGCCCGCCATGCGCGGCACCAGGAGCGACGACGCGCCCTCGGGGACCAAGGCCAAGGAGACGAAGGGCATGAGCAGCTTGGCGTTGTCGGCGACGTAGACCAGGTCGCAGTGCAGGAGGAGCGTGACGCCCACGCCCACGGCAGAGCCGTTGACCGCGGCCACCACCGGCTTCTCGAAGTCGAGCAGCGCCAGCAGCATCTGGAAGGCCGGGTTCTCCGTCGGGTTGGTCGGCATGTTGGGGAAGTCAGCGACGTCGTTGCCCGACGTGAACGCCGAGCCCGCGCCGGTGAGCAGCACCGCACGCACGGCGGGGTCGGCGCCGGCGTCGCGCAGCACGTCGACGCAGCGCTGGTACATGGGCACGGTGAAGGCGTTGCGCTTCTCGGGGCGGTTGAGCGTGATGGTGCACACGCCGCCCGCCTTCTCCACCAGCACCTGTGTGTCAGTCGACATGCGTCTCTCCCGGGGTGGCGGTCTTGCCCACCGTGCCCTGCTTGGCCTTCGCAGGAGCGGCGCCGGCGCGCAAGGTGGCCGTGAGCGTGTTCACCACCACGCTGGCGGTTGCGAGCCCGAAGGCGCCGGTGACGAACACGGACGTGCCGTCGATGAGGTTGCGCTCGTCGCACGCGTGGCTGTTCTCGCGCACGTCTTGCACCACCTCGTCGCCGCTGGGGCAGGCGCACACGAAGCCCTTGCCACCGTCGTAGCTGAGGGCCTTCGGCCACGCGCGTCGCTCGTCGGAGTACACCGCCTGCACGCCCATGGCCCCGCTCTTGGGGAAGCCGTGCTTGGTGCGCAGGATCTTGCGGAGCTCGCGCGCCAGCGGGTCGACGTAGGTGTCGGCCAGGTCGGCGATGCGCAGGCGCGTGGGATCGAGCTTGCCGGCTGCGCCCATGGAGCTGGCCACCGGGATGTCGCGCGCACGGCAGGTCGCGATCAGGTGCGCCTTGGCGGTGAGGTTGTCGATGCAGTCGACGACGAAGTCCCAGCGGCCGCCGCCCCACTGTTCGGGCACCTGCAAGAGCTCGTCGGCGCGCTCCGCGTTGTAGAACGCGCGCTTAGCCTCGACCTTCGCTTGCGGGTTGATGAGGCGCAGCCGATCGCGCAGCACCCAGGCCTTGGGCTTGCCGACGTTGCCCGACAGCGCCTGCAGCTGGCGGTTCGAATTGGTGACACACACGTCGTCGAAGTCGACGAGCAGCAGGTGCCCAAGGGCGCTGCGCGCCAGTGCCTCCGCGGCGAAGCTGCCCACGCCGCCTAGGCCAATGACGACGACGCGGGTGGCCATCAGCTTGGCGACGGCACCATCGCCGTAGAGGCGGCCCAAGCGATCGAAGCGGCGGTGCAGACGATACGCGTTCTCGTCGGCGCCGCGGTTGACGAGCGCACTCTCGAGGGCCCGGTCGGCGGGCGCGCAGCCGTGGGGATCGCTTGGCATGGGCCAGATGTAGCAACGCCGACGAGGGTGGAAACCGGGTTCTCGCGCTCACGGCAGCTGAAAGAGCGCGCGCGCGTTGGCCGCCGTACGCTCGGCGAGGGCGCCGGCATGCTCGCCGCGCAGGCGCGCGAGCTCGGCCACGACGTCGGGCAGGCGCGCGGGTGCCAGGTCGGGGGCGTCGGTCTCGACCAGTAGGCGCTCTGGGGGGATGTGCGTCACGGCCTCGCGCAAACGACGCGCGTTGCCGTTGAGCACCAGCCCGCCCACCGAGAGCCAAAGCCCCAGCGCCAGCGCCGGCCCGATGGCCTCCTTGGGCCCGGCGAAGGCGTGCCACGCGCCGCGGCGCACGCCGCTCGCCTCCACGAGCGCAAGGCCGCGGGCATGGGCGCGCACCAGGTGCAGGATGACCGGCAGCCCGCGCGCGGCGGCGAGCGCGAGCTGCGCAGCCAGCGCGCGCTCCTGCGCGGCAGGCGGCGGCAGGCCGGCGCGACGGTCGAGCCCGCACTCGCCAATGGCCACCACGGCGGGCTCGTCGAGCCGCCGCTCGAGCGCCACGAGCTGCTCCGTCAGCGCGTCGTCGTCGACGGCCTGGGGGTGGATGCCCCAGGCGCGCAGCAGCGTGGGCGGCGCGGGCAGCGGCGGCAGCGCGCGATCGCTGCGCGGATCGACGCCGGCGCAGATGAGCGCAACAACGCCGACGCGCGCCGCTTGTGCTGCGGCGCGCGCCGGGTCGTCACACAGCTCGAGGTGACAGAGGGCGTCGATCACCCGCCCATCATGCGCGACGACGACGTCGCAGGGCCAGCAGCGCGAGGCCGATGGCCGGCAGCGCCACGCCCTCGGGGCCCGTGCCCGTGCACGCGCAGGCCGACACCGGTGTCGGCTGCGCGTTGAACGCCGCGCAGGCGAACTCCACGTCGTAGCTGGCGCCGGCGCCCTCGGGCTCGATGCGCACGAACACATCGCCAGCCGTGAGGTTCGCGCCCAGGGGCGCGTTGCTCGGCTCGGCGATGACCGTGCCGTCCTCGGCGACGATGGCGGCGACCACGCCCTCGGAGGCCAGGTTGACGCGCAGGGTATCGCCGTTTCGCACCGTGATGACGAAGAAGTCCTCGTCGAGCGCCGCCAACTGCGCGCGTTGCTGGCCGCAGAAGCTGCGCGTGGCGTCGATGGTGGTGTTGTTCGGCTCGAGCGCGTCGTCACCGTCGGGGGGCGGCAGGGGCCCATCGCCGTTGCCGCAGGTCACGGCCAGGCGGTACGACACCGAGGTCCCCGACGAGGTGGTGATGCGCGCGAGCACCACGGGGCCAGGCGAGCTGGCGGCCACGGTGCCGCCGGCGGCCAGGACGTCCGACGCGCTGGCGAGCTGGGTGATGCCGTCAGACGCGAACAGCGCCACCGCCAGCGGCGTGCCGGCCACGGCCGCGACGCCGAGCTCCACGTCGGTGCCCTCGGGCGCCTCGATGGCGTACCAGTCTTGATCGCCGGGCGTGGCCACCACGTCGAAGCCGGTGCCGCAGCGCGAGTTGAAGGCCGCGTTGGCGTCGTCGTTCGGCTCGGCGATGTCGTCGTCGCCGCCGACGGGCGGGGGCGGCGGCGGCTCGGCGGGATCGGCGACCAGGTTGATGGTGCGCTCGGGGCTGATGGTCTCGTTGCCGGCAGCGTCGACGGCGCGCACCGAGAACGAACGCGAGCCCGAGCCAACCTGGAGCGTCCAGGTGTAGGTGTCGCCGTCGCGCGTGCAGCTCGCCGAGCCACCCGCGGCCAGCGGGCAGGCGAACGAGTTGTCGCCGAAGGGCCACACCAGCTCGACGTTGGGCGCGCCGCTGTCGTCGCTGACGCGGGCCTGGATCTCGATGCTCGAGTTGGCGAGCAGCTCTTGGTTGTTCTGCGGCGAGACGACGGTGACCACGGGCGCCGTGGTGTCGCCCGAGACCGGCGGCGGCTCGGCGCCGTCGGTGGTGAGGTGGATGGTGCGCGCCGGCGTCTCGGTGACGTTGCCGCCGCGGTCGCGCACGCGCAGCGAGAAGGTGCGGTCGCCCAAGCCCACCGTGATGTTCCAGGTCATGGTGTCGCCGTTGACCGTGCAGCTCACGGCGTCAGAGGTGCCGGGGCACGCGAACACCTGGTTGTTGAAGCTCCACACCAGCTCACGGGCGACGATGGTGCCGTTGTCGGTGGCGGTGGCCGTCACCTGCAACGCCGTGCCGTCGGCGCTCGACTGGAAGGTGGCGCCGCCGGCGGGACTCGTGATCTGCGCGATGGGCGCGGTGGTGTCGCCCGGGTCGAGGGGCGCGCTGCCGCCGATCTTGTCGATCATGATCTCGACCGAGTTCTGCGTGGGACGGTTGCAGTTGCATTGGCGCGGCGAGTACTCGCCGCACTGCGCGCCCGTGTCTTGGAAGGTCTTGGCGCCACAACCGCCGAGATAGGTCATGGGGTCCTGGCACAGGTACTCATGGTCGAGGCTGAAGGCATGCGCGATCTCTTGCGCCGCCACCTCGCAGTTGACCTGCGCGCTGCCGCCGAGCACGTCCGAGAAGATGTAGACCACCGCGCGCGGGATGATGTTGCACGAGTAGCTGTCGATGGGCGCCACGCCGCCCACGCCGCTCGGAAAGCCGACCTGGCTGGGGCTGCCGCCGAAGTGCGCCTCGACGTACTCACCGCTGGCGGGCTCCACGTCGGTGACCTCGATGTTGAAGCGCGCGAACTGGTCTTGCACGCACGCGACGATCTGGTTCCAGGTGGCGTCGCTGCCCGTGTAGGCGCCCACGGTGGCCGAGCCCGAGCCCACCACGCTCGAGCGGTTCGTGGACGAGTTGTCAGAGCCGCCGGTGTACGTGACCTGGTGGCGCTCGAGATACACGGGCAGGGGCGCGCCGCCGGGGGTGAACAGCGGGCTCACCACCGGCTCGCCGTTGATGGTGCGCGGCACGCCGCGGTGCGCGATGGAGTCGACGCCGCCCGAGGCTCGCACCTGCTCGGGGTTGATCTGCAGCGCGATCGGGCGCGGCCGAATGTAGGGCCGCGCCTGCTGGAGCTCCTCCGACCCGGCGAGCTCATCGCCCTCGGCGGGCGGCACCCCACAGGCCACCAGCAGCGAGGCGGCAGTGAGCAGACTGGACCAAGAGGCGACGGCGAGCTTGTTCATCGTTCCTCCACCCTCAGGAGCATTGTCGGTGGCACACCCTCCACTCACCATCGGTCGAGCTGAGGGTGTATGTGGCCGTAGTCACGACGAGAAACGACACCGAAAGGTGATCGAACCGGGGCCAAGGTGCGCGGCGCTCGCATCGGTCATCTGGCGCCAACGGCGTTCTCACGCGCCAGCTCCGTGAGCGCCGGGCAGCGCGGGGCGCGCGGGGCGGGTTCTCGCGACGCGACGCGTCTGCTACAGCCCTTCTGTGCGCCTCGTGTCGACAGTCGCCTGGGCGGTGGTCAACACCCTGCAGTACGCCTGGTTCGGCGCCTACTCGTTCGTCCTGTTCTGGGTGACGTTCGCCATCTACGCCATCACCTGGAACGCCGACTCGGCGCTGGCGATCGGTCGCGTGCTCTACGCGCCCATCAACTGGAAGGTCGGGCTCGCGTCGGTGTTGGTGGAGGGGCGTGCGCACATGCCGGCACGGGGGCCCGTCCTCCTGATGATGAACCACCAGTCGATGGTCGATATCCCGCTCGCCTGGCACATCTGCCCGGTGGCGGTGCGCTTCATCTCGAAGAAGGCCATCGCCTACTTCCCGGTAATTGGCTGGGCCCTGTGGCTCTACGGCATGGTCTGGCTCTCGCGCGGCAACGCGCGCGAGGCGCTGCGCGCCATCAAGAAGGCCGCCGGCATCCTCCAGCGCGGCGACGTGGTGTGCGCGTACCCCGAGGGCACGCGCTCGCGCGACGGTCGCATCGCGCCCTTCAAGGAGGGCCTGTTTTTGCTGGCGGTCAAGGCCGGCGTGCCCATCGTGCCGGTGGCCATCGAGGGCGCCGGCGTGCTCGCGCCCGCCAAGGGCTTCAGCCCGCGGCCCGTCAACGTGCGCGTGCGCATCGGCGCACCCATCGCCACCAAAGACAAGAAGCGCGACGTGCTGCTGCGCGAGGTGCGCGACGCCATCATCGACATGCACGTCGCCATTGGGGGCAAGGGCGGTGACAAGGCCTGCGCCATCGCGGACGAGCATGCTGCCGATCGCGAGCGTCAGGCCGTGCCCGCATGATCGCTGCTCGTCGTCACGCTTGCGCCGTGACGCTCGCGCTCCTGGCCAGCGCCTGCCCGGCCGAGCAAGCTCGCGTGGCGTTCACGTTCCTGCAGGCGAACGTGGGCAACTCCTTCCTCTCCTGCGACGAGCCGTACCTGTACAAGCTGTGCGAGCAAGAGGTGGAATTGGCGTTGCGCGATGGCATCGCTGCCCTCGCTCCCGACGTCGTGGCGCTGCAAGAGGTGCTGCCCAACGGGTTCTGCGACACGCTGGCAGAGCCCGAGGACGACGCGCGCTTCGTGTGCCACCCGAGCAACCGCAGCGACGAGCCGAGCCAGGCGCGGCGCCTGCTCGGGCCCGACTACGACATCCTGTGCGACGAGCGCAGCGGCTTCGAGTGCGTGGCCGCGCGCCCCGGTGTGCTCGAGGGCCCCTATCAGGTGGCGCCGCCCGTCGACAGCGACGACGACGAAGCCTGCGATCCCAACTTCTCGGTGGGGGCCGCGCACATCAGGCTGCCCGGCGCGGCGGGCTTCACGCTGGTGAACGGGCACCCGCAGAGCGCGTTCATCGGCGTGTGCCGCGACAAGCAGCTCCAGCAGGTGTTCGCCGCCACCGGGCTCGCGCAAGGCGACACGCTCTTGAGCGGCGACTGGAACCTCGACCCCTACCGCGCCGGCGACGATCCCAGCGTCGACACCTGGGTGCAGCAGGTGGGTCCCGACCAGAGCACGCGCTTCCACTACCACTCGGGGGTGGCCGAGCGACAGCCGCCTTACGCCACCAACGTCGTCGCCGGCATCGCCTCGGTGCTCGACCACGTGGCGAGCACATCGTTGCAGGGGACCTGTACGACGCTCGGCGAGGCGCCTGGCACCGCGCGCCTCGACCAGGAGGTGGGCGGCGGCTGCGATCACCGCGCGCTCTTGTGCACGCTCTCCGACGCTCCTGGGCGCCGACTGACGGGCGCCGACTGATGGGCGCCCACCGATGAGCGCCGCCGCGCCGCACGGCGACGAGCGCGTGCCCTGCTGCCTGCCGCGGATCGCGCCTGGCGTGGGCGCGCTGCTCGGTGCTGCGCTCGAGGACGAGGAGGGCGCGCGCGTACCCGATGATCTGCCGCCCCTGTGTGATGCGCACGTGCACGTCTTCCCCGATCGCTTGTTCGACGCCGTGTGGCGCTGGTTCGACGAATTCGGCTGGCCCATCCGCTACAAGCTCTACGCCGACGACGTGGTGGCGTACCTGCGCGCGCGCGGCGTGCGCGAGCTCGTGCTGCTGCACTACGCGCACAAGCCCGGCATCGCGCGCGCCATGAACGGCTTCGTCGCCGAGCTGGCCGCGCGCCACGATGTTTCGGGCGTGGCCACGGTGTTCCCCGGCGAGCCAAACCAAGAGCAGATCCTGAGCGACGCGTTCGCGCTCGGGCTGGTGGGTGTGAAGCTGCACTGCCACGTGCAGGGCGTGCCCGTCGACGACCCGCGCCTCACGCCGGTGTGGGAGCTGTGCGCGGCGCGCGGCAAGCCGGTGGTGATCCACGCCGGGCGCGAGCCGCGCCCCGAGGGTGCGGGTCTGGCGTCGCTGCCCGCGGACCCGCACGCCATTTGCGCGGCCGAGCGCACGGCGCGGGTACTGCGCCGTTTCCCGTCGTTGAAGCTGTGCGTGCCCCACCTCGGCGCCGACGAATTCGACGCCTACCGCGACCTGGTGCGCGCGCACGACAACCTGTGGCTCGACAGCACCATGATGCTGGCCGGCTACTTCCGCACCGCCGACCCCTGGCAGGTCCTGCGCGCGCGCCCCGACCGCGTGCTCTTCGGCAGCGACTTCCCCAACATCCCCTACGCCTGGGATCGTGAGGCGCGCGCGCTCGTGGCTGCGCGGCTCCCCGATGCCGACCTCGAGCGGCTGTGCGGCGGCAATGCGCGCGCGTTGTTCTTCGGCGCCGCGTGACGCGCCAGGCCGGCGCGCTCGATGGCCAGGCGCAGCACCGAGCCGAGCGTGGTGGTCAGACCGGCGTCGCGCGCGCCCAGCGCCGTCACGCGCTGCTCGTCGAGCCTCGGGGTCTCGCCGAAGGCCGCGCGCGCCACCAGTGAGACGATGCGCAGATCCTTGTCGGACAACCCCAGCGCCGCGGGCAGCCGGCGCGCGAAGCGCCGGCTCGCGCGCCCGCTACGCGTACCGTCGTCGTCACGGACGAGCGCGCACGCGCATGCCAGGCGCAAGAGCGCGGCAGCGCGCGGCGTGGCGAGGGCGCGATGCCCCGGCGCCAGCGCGCCCCGCACGGCGTCGGCGGCGGCCTCGAGGTGCTCGAGCTCCTCGCGCGTCGCGCCCCGGCCGAGCGCGCGGCGCTGCACCAGCGCGCGGTGCGCCGCGTCGACGTCGACGCCCACGGTGATGGCCGCGCGCAGCCGTTGCCATGCCGCCGGTGCGTCTGGCTCGCGCGCCGCGCACAGCTCGCGGTAGGCGGCGACGCGCGCGTCGCGCTCGGCGCGCACCCGGGCGCCCACGCGCCCGCGCTCGGTGCTGTGCAGGTGCGTGTCCTCGGAGCTCACGAAGGCGAGCAGCACGTCGAAATCGTGGAGCTCGCCGAGCACGTCCTGCATCTTCTTCAAGAGCTTGCCCACCTGCGCGTGCACATCGGGCAGGAAGTTCTCCACCGTATAGCGCAGCTTCTTCACGCCGATGCGGCAGGCGTGCAGCGAGGTGGACGCGCGGCTGCGCATGGCCTCGTGGTGCAACGCCGAGGCCTCGTGCAAGCGGCGCAGCGCCAGGTGCTGCAAGAGGGCGCGCTCATCGAGGAGCGCCGCGGCCCTGGTCGGCAGCGCGCGGCCGGCGGCGCGCCACGCCGCGGGCGAAAACCCAGCCACGGCCGCGCGCGCGGCCACCAAGCGCACCCGCACCACCGCGTCGATGGAGGCGAGCACCGCGCCGCGCCCCGGGTCGTCCGCCAAGAGCTCGAGGGCGTGCTGGCGCATCACCTGCGCGTCTCGCAGCTCGCCGAGGCCGCTGAACAAGGGCCGCCCCGCGTCGGAGAGCGCCCGCCAACGAGCGGCGCCGGGCTCGTCGTCGATGGAGCGCAGCCCCTGCGCCAGCGAGCGCACGCGGCGGATGGCGACGCGCAGGTCGTGCACCGGGTCGGCGCGGAGCGCACGTCGCACCTTGGCGTGCTGCGCCACCACCTCCTCGATCCACCCGCCGAGCCCGGTTCGTACCGGTGCGCGCTGGCCCCGCCGCTTCATGGGTGGGTGCTGGCACGACCTGCGGAGCCCGGGAAGCCAGCGCGTCCCCTGCGTCGTCGGACACAAGTCGTCATCGCATTGTCACCTGGGCGTTGCTTGGCTAACCCAAGCTCACACCGTGAGCTTCGACGACCCGTCCCTGTTCATCAACCGCGAGCTGTCCATGCTCGCGTTCCAGCGCCGCGTGCTCGAGGAGGCCGACGATCGCGCGCTGCCCGTGTTCGAGCGCCTCAAGTTCCTCGGCATCGTCAGCTCGAACCTCGACGAGTACTTCATGGTGCGCGTCTCGGGCGTGAAGCAGCAAGTGCTCGTGGGTGTCACCGACAAGAGCGCCGACGGTCGTTTGCCCCAGGAGCAGGCGCTGGCCATCGCCGACATGGCGCAGCAATTCGTCACCGAGGTGTACGGCGTCTACAACCGGCTCTTGGCCGACATCCGGGACAAGACCGGCGCCGTCATCGTGGGTGGCCTCGAGCTCGGCGCCGACCAGCAGCAGGCGGCGCGCGACTACTTCAACACGGCGGTGTTCCCGGCGCTGACGCCCTTGGCCGTCGATCCCGGGCACCCCTTTCCTCACCTGCGCAACAAGTCGCTCAACGTGGCGCTGTTCCTGCGGCGCAAGGAGGCGAAACAACCGCGACGCGGGAAGAAGCAAGGGACCATCGCGCCCGCGGTGCCCGAGATCTCGCTCGCCGTGGTGCAGATGCCCACGGTGTTGCCGCGCTTGGTCAAGCTGCCGGCCACCACGGGCACGGCGTTCTTGCCCCTCGAAGAGCTGATCGCCGTGCAGGCCGCCGAGCTGTTCCCGGGCTTCACGGTGGTCGAGGCCGCGTTCTTCCGCGTCACGCGCAACTGGGACATCAACATCGACGAGGAAGAGAGCGAGGACCTGGTCTCCGCCGTGCAGGAGGAGCTGCGCAGGCGCGACCGCGGCATGGCGGTGCGCCTGGAGCTGTCGGCCGGCTCATCGGAAGAGGTGGAGCGCATGCTGTGCAACGCGCTGGCCATCGCGCCCTACGAGGTCTACCGCCTCCCCGGGCCGCTGCAGCTGCAAGACTTCACCGCGCTGGCCGAGGGCGAGACCAGGCCCGAGCTCTTCGTCGATCCGCTGACACCGGCGGTGCCGCTGGCGTTCAGAGACACCGACAACCCGGTGTTCAACGTCATCCGCGACAAGGACGTGCTGCTGCACCACCCCTACGAGTCCTTCGACCCGGTGGTGCGTTTCATCGAGGAGGCGGCCGACGACCCCAACGTCCTCGCCATCAAGCAGACCCTGTACCGCACCTCGTGGAACTCGCCCTTCGTGCGGGCGCTGTCGCGCGCGGCCGAGAACGGCAAGCAGGTGGCGGTGCTGGTGGAGATCACGGCGCGCTTCGACGAGGCCAACAACATCGCGTGGGCGCGCCGCCTCGAAGACAGCGGCGTGCACGTGGTGTACGGGCTGCTCGGCCTCAAGACCCACGCCAAGGTCGCGTTGGTGGTGCGCCGCGAGAGCACCACCATCCGCCGCTACATCCACCTCGGTACCGGCAACTACAACCCGCAGACGGCGCGCGGCTACACCGACCTGTCGCTGTTCACGGCGCGCCCCGAGATCGCCGACGACGTCAGCGCGCTGTTCAACATGCTCACGGGCCTGTCGGACGCGCCCAAATGGAAGCGCCTCACGGTCGCGCCCTTGTCGTTGCAGGATCGCGTGCTCTTTCTCATCGGACGCGAGGCCGAGCGAGCCAAGAAGGGCGAGCCGGCGCGCATCGTCGGCAAGATGAACTCGCTCGTCGATCCCACGGTGATCCGGGCGCTCTACGAAGCGTCCAGCGCGGGTGTCGATATCGACCTGATCGTGCGCGGAATGTGCGCGTTGCGGCCCGGTGTCCCCGGCGTGTCGGAGCGCATCCGCGTCACCAGCGTCGTCGATCGCTTCCTCGAGCACAGCCGCATCCTCGTGTTCGGCACCGGCGCCACCGCCGAGGCGTACCTGTCGTCGGCCGACTGGATGACGCGCAACTTCGCGCGGCGCATCGAGGTGATGTTCCCCATCGAAGACCCTGTCATCAAGGCGCGCATCCTCGACGAGATCATGGCCACCTACCTGGCCGACAACCAGAAGGCGCGCCGCTTGGCCGCCGACGGCACCTGGGCGCGCGCCGACGCCAACGGCGCCAACCCCGTGCGCTCGCAAGCCGCGCTGTTGGCCTTGGCGCACGCGGCGGCCGAGCCGAAGCCGTCAGTGACCGGTTCGTGGCGCGTCGAGGCCGGGCGCCTGTCGCTGGCGCCACGGCCCACGCCGGGATCGTAGAAGGCACCATGCGCGTCATTCTGTTGCGTCACGGCATCGCCCACGACCGCGCCGACCCCGACTGTCCGGCTGACCCCGAGCGCGAGCTGACGCCCGACGGCGAGAGGAAGACGCGCAAGGTGGCCAAGGGGCTCGTGGCCCTTGGCTGCGCGCCCACGCGCATCCTGACCAGCCCCTACCGCCGCGCGCGCGAGACCGCCGCCCTCGCCGCTGACGCCTTTGGGCTCGATAAGGCGAAGCTCACGCTGACCGAAGCGCTCTTGCCCGAAGCAGCGCCGCACGCGCTGTACCAACAGCTCTATGCCTTCCACAACAGCGACGAGGAGGTGCTGTGCGCGGGCCACGCACCGAACCTCGACAAGGTCATCGCGCTGGCGCTCACTGGCGAGCGCGCACCCGTGACCGCGCTCAAGAAGGCGGGGGCCGCGCTCTTGGCGGTCGACGACCTGCCGCGCACCCGCGGCACCCTGGTGTGGTTGATGCCGCCCAAGGTGCTCGCCGACCTCGGCTGATCGATGGCCCTTTCGGCGCTGCGGACCGCGGTTGCCTGGTCCCGGCCGTGACGCTACCGCCACGGCGACGACGGAGCACGAGCGCATGAGCACCGACACGCCCGCCGACCAGCCATTCTCGCTGCCCTTCTCCCAGGGCGACGGCGAGCGCGGCGGCGACTTCGCCGGCGCCGAGCACGCGGTGCTCGCGCTGTGGGAGCGCCTCGGTGCGTTCGAGCGCTCCGTGACCGAGCGCCCCAAGGGCAAGAGCTTCATCTTCTACGACGGGCCGCCCTTCGCCACCGGGCTGCCCCACTACGGCCACCTCGTCGCCAACACGCTGAAGGACATCGTGCCGCGCTACTGGACCATGCGCGGTCATCGCGTGGAGCGGCGCTTCGGTTGGGACACGCACGGCTTGCCCATCGAGATGGACGTCGAAAAGAAGCTCGGCCTGAACGGCCCCGGTGATGTGCGCGCGCTCGGCATCGAGAAATTCAACGAGACCTGCCGCACCAACGTGCTCACCTACGTCGACGAGTGGCGCAAGACCGTCACGCGCGTGGGCCGCTGGGTCGACTTCGACCACGACTACAAGACCATGGACCTGTCGTTCATGGAGAGCGTGTGGTGGGCGTTCGCCGAGCTGTGGAACAAGGGGCTGGTCTACCAAGGCCAGCGCGTCATGCCGTACTCGTGGCGCCTGTCGACGGCGCTATCGAACTTCGAGGCGGGCCTCGACTACCGCGACGTCGACGATCCGGCGCTGACCGTCAAGCTCGCTGTCGACGGCCAGCCCGGCACCTTCCTGCTCATCTGGACCACCACGCCCTGGACCCTGCCGTCGAACCTCGGCGTCGCCGTGGGCGAGGGCATCGACTACGTGCGCGCCAAGCACGAGGACGGCAACACCTACGTGTTGGCCGCCGACCTGCTCAAGGCCACGCTGGGCGACAAGGCCGAGGTGGTGGGCACGCTCAAGGGCAAGGAGCTGGTCGGCTGGGGCTACCAGCCGCTCTTCCCCTTCTTCGCCGAGCTGAGGGCGCAGGGGGCGTTCCGCGTCATCCCCTCGGGCCACGTCACCACCACCGACGGCACGGGCCTGGTGCACATGGCGCCGGCCTTCGGCGAGGACGACTTCGAGGCGTGCAAGAAGGCCGGCATGCCCTTCGTCGATCCCGTCGACGCCGAGGGCAAGTTCACCTCGCTGGTGCCGCCCTACGCGGGCCAGAACGTCAAGGAGGCGGACCGCGCCATTATCCACGACCTGAAGGCGCAGCACGCCGTGCTCAAGCACGCCACCGTGCGCCACGCCTACCCCTACTGCTACCGGAGCGGCACGCCCCTCATCTACAAGACCACGCCATCCTGGTACGTGAAGGTGGAGCCGCTGCGCGACGCGATGGTGCGGAACAACGCGCAGATCCACTGGGTGCCGGGCTTCGTGGGCGAGAAGCGCTTCGAGAACTGGCTCAAAGAGGCGCGCGACTGGTCGATCTCGCGCTCGCGCTACTGGGGCACGCCCATCCCGCTCTGGCGCTCCGACGACGGTGACTACCACTGCGTCTCGTCGGTGCGGGAGCTCGCCGAGCTCACCGGCGCCACCATCGACGACATCCACCCGCACAAGATCGACCACCTCAGCTTCGAGAAGAACGGCAAGCGCTACCGGCGCATCGCCGAGGTGTTCGACTGCTGGTTCGAGTCGGGCTCCATGCCCTACGCGCAGCTCCACTACCCCTTCGAGGAGAAGGAGCAGTTCGAACAGGGCTTCCCCGCCCAGTTCATCGCCGAGGGCCTCGATCAGACGCGCGGCTGGTTCTACACGCTGCTGGTGTTGTCGACGGCGCTGTTCGACAAGCCCGCCTTCAAGAACGTCATCGTCAACGGCTTGGTGCTCGCCGAGGACGGGCAGAAGATGTCGAAGCGGCTCAAGAACTACCCCGACCCGGCCAAGGTGATCGAGAGCTACGGCGCCGACGCGCTGCGCGCCTATCTCATCAACTCGCCGGTGGTGCGCGCCGAGCCGCTGCGCTTCGCCGAGGCTGGCGTGCGTGACGTGGTGCGCACGGTGTTGCTGCCGCTGTCGAACGCCTGGAGCTTCTTCGTCACCTACGCCAACATCGACGGCTGGCGCCCGCACGACCTCGCGCAGGCCCCGCCGCTCACCGAGCGCCCCGAGCTCGATCGCTGGGTGTTGAGCGGGCTGCAGAGCCTGGTGCGCGATGTGAACGCGCAGATGGAGGGCTACTACCTCTACAAGGTGGTGCCGCCGATGCTGGCCTTCATCGACGACCTCACCAACTGGTACATCCGTCGCTCGCGGCGCCGCTTCTGGCGCAGCGTCGACGACCCGCGCGCCAAGGTCGACAAAGCCAGCGCCTATGCCACCCTCTACGAGGTGCTCACCACCTTCGCGCGCGTGCTGGCGCCCGTGCTGCCCTTCGTCACCGAGCGCCTCTATCAGAGCCTGGTGGTGGAGCAAGGCGCCGCGCGCCCCGGCCAAGAGTCGGTACACCTCACCGAGTATCCGCTCGTCGACGTTTCGCGCATCGACGCCGGCGTGGAGTCGCAGATGTCGACGGTGCGGCGCGTGGTGGGTCTTGGACGCGTGCTGCGCGAGAAGCACAAGCTCAAGACCCGCCAGCCCTTGGCGCGCGTGACGGTGGTGACGCACGACGAGGCCGCGGGCCAGGCCGTGCAGCACCACCAGGAGCTGATCGCCGACGAGCTCAACGTCAAGTCCGTGGCAGTGGTGCACGACGACGCCGACCTGGCCACGCTCTCGTGCAAGGCCAACTTCAAGACCCTCGGCAAGCGCTTGGGGCCGAAGATGAAGGCTGCCGCCGACGAGATCGCGGCGTTTACGCGCGCGCAGTGGAGCGTGCTCGAGAGCGGCGGCGCCGTGACGGTGCAGGGCGAGGCCATCGCCAAAGACGACGTGCTGGTCACGCGCGCTGCCCGCGGCGACGTGGTGGTGGAGAGTGACGCCGAGCTGACCGTCGCGCTGGACACCACCATCACCGCCGAGCTCAAGCTCGAATGGCTCTTGCGCGAGGTCACCACGGGGACCAACGCGTTCCGCAAGGACGACGGCTTGGCGGTGCACGATCGCCCGGCGGTGACCTTCGCGGTGCCGGCGGATCTGCTTGGCTGGTTTCGCCAGCGCACCGACGAGCTCGCCGCCGAGGTCACCGCCGCGCGCGTCACCGTCACCGACGCCTGGCCGGCGGCGGCGCGCGAGATCGCCGTCGACGAGTGGAAGGTCGGTGTGCTCATCGACCGCTCCGGCGGGCAGGGGTGATGCCCGAGGCGCCGCGCCTCGTCGCGCTCGCGCTCGTGACCGTCGGCGCCTTGATGGCGATCTCCGCGCTCACGAGCCGCCTGACCGGCCGGCTCGGCGTGCCGCTCCTGCTGGTGTTCCTCGTCATCGGCATGGTGGCGGGCAGCGATGGGGCCGGCATCGACTTCGAGAACTTCGAGCTCGCCTTTCAGCTCGGCACGCTGGCGCTGGTGCTCATCCTGTTCGACGGCGGGCTCAACACCGCCGCGCGCGACTTCCGCGCCGGCCTCAAGCCGGCGGCGGCGCTGGCCACGGTGGGCGTCATCGGCACGGCAGCGGTGGTGTCGTTGGCGGCGTGGCTGCTCGGTATGGATGGGCACCACGCGGCGCTGCTTGGCGCCATCGTGTCATCCACCGACGCCGCCGCGGTGTTCTCGGTGCTGCGCGGCAGCGGCATCCAGTTGCGCAAGCGCGTGGGCATCACGCTCGAGCTCGAGAGCGGCCTCAACGATCCCATGGCCGTGCTCCTCACGGTGGCCTTCACGCAGGTGCTGCTGGGCAGCCGCGAGTTGAGCGCCTGGCTCGCGCTCGAGGTGCTCGGCGAGCTCGCCATCGGCGGCGTCGGTGGCGCGCTGGTGGGCTACGGCGGCCGCGCGCTCTTGCTGCGCGCCAAGCTCGCGGCCGGTGGCCTGTATCCTGTGCTCACCCTCGCGCTCGCGATGATCGCGTATGGCCTGCCCACGCTCCTGCACGGCAGCGGTTTTCTGGCCGTGTACGTCGCTGCCGTCATCATCGGTAACAGCAAAGCGTTGCCCTATCGCGCGGGGCTCCTACGCGTCCACGACGCCGCGGCCTGGGTTTCGCAAGTCGGCATGTTCCTGGTGCTCGGGCTCCTGGTCACGCCCCTGCGCCTGCTCGACGTGGCGCCGCTCGGCGTGGTGATCGCGCTCGTGCTTGCCTTCATCGCACGCCCTGCGGCGGTGGCGTTGTCGGTGCTGCCTTTTGGCTACGGTGGGAAGGAGCTGCTCTACCTGGCGTGGGTCGGGCTGCGCGGCGCCGTGCCCATCATCCTCGCGACCTACCCGGTCATGGCGGGCGAGGCCGGCGCCGTCGAGACCTTCCACCTGGTGTTCGTCATCGTCGTCGTCAACGCCATCATCCCCGGCAGCACCATCCGCTGGGTCACCGATCGCCTGGGGCTTCGCTCCGCCGAACCGCCACCACCCGCCGCCGTCCTCGAGGTGACCTCCACCGAGCAGCTCACCGGCAAGGTGCTGGCCTTCCACGTCGACAAGGCGTCGGCCGCGTGTGGCGTGGCCATCCGCGAGCTGCCCTTCCCGCCCGAGACCACCGTCATGCTCATCGTCCGCGCTGGCGCCATGGTAGCCCCGCGCGGCGATGTCACGCTGACGCCCGACGATCACCTCTACGTCGTCACCACGACCACCGACGAGCCCCTCGTGCGGCTCATCTTCGGCCAGCAAGAGGAGATGTGACGTGGGCGCCATCGCGTTCTTCGACGTCGACAAGACGGTGCTGTCGCGCAACTCGGCGGCCCTGTGGGTGCGGCGCGAGCGACGCCTGGGCAACCTGTCGTTGCCGCAGGCGCTGCGCGGCGTGTTCTGGGCCGCGCTCTACGAGCTCGGGCTCATTCACGCCGATGACTTGATTCGCGACGCCGCGCGCACGCTCAAGGGCCGCGCCGAGCGAGACGTGGTCGAGCGCACCCTCGCCTTCTGGCACGACGAAGTGGCCGCGCTCATTCGTCCCGGCGCGCGCGCGGCCATCGCGTCGCACCGGGAGCGCGGCGATCGTTGCTGGTTGCTGACGTCGACGTCCTGCTACCTGAGCGAGCCCGTGGTGGACGCGCTACAGCTCGATGGCTACCTGGCCAACCGTTTCGTCGTCGAGGCGGGCACCTTCACCGGAGATATGGTCGACCCGATCTGCTTCGGCGCGGGCAAGCGCACGCACGCTGAGCTGTGCGCCGCATCCGCTGGCGTGCCGTTGGCCGAGTGCTCGTTCTACACCGACAGCTTGAGCGACTTGCCAGCGCTCCTCGCCGTCGGCCACCCGGTGGCCGTCAACCCAGACCCGCGCCTCCGCCGCGAAGCGCGCCGCCGCGGCTGGCCCATCGAGGATTGGGGCGCGCCGTCGCTGCCGGCGCTGCCCCCGGCCGCACGCTCCGCAGGCTGAGCGCCTCCGCTGTCTGCGAGACGAGCGCTTGCGCTCGAAACCATGGGTCGAATGACGCACGGACGTCGACGAGCGAGCGGTCTCGCCCGCGATGATCATCACGGCTGCCACCGACGACGTCGCGTATGCTGATCGTCTTGCCGTCGTGCTTCGCATACGCGCAGCGATGGAGCATCCGTGAAGCTATCGCGCCGATCCTTCATCATGACCAGCGCGGCGGCCGTGGTAGGGAGCGCCGCGGTGTCGCGCGGACTGCGGATCGTCGACGAGGCAAACGCCGCCGTGCCCGGCCTCCGTTGGCACAAGGCCCCGTGCCGCTATTGCGGTACCGGCTGCGGCGTCGAGGTCGGCGTCCGAGACGGCCGCGCCATGGTCGTGCGCGGCGATGCCGCGAGCTCGGTGAACGGTGGTCTCTTGTGCGCCAAGGGCTACGGCCTCGCGGAGATGCTGGCGTCGGGCGATCGCCTCAAACAGCCGATGGTTCGCGACGCGAGCGGCGCGCTGGTGGCGGTGACTTGGGACGAGGCGCTCGATCTGATCGCGGATCGTTGGGCCGAGATCATCGCGCGCGATGGCCCCGACGCAGTGGCGATGTACGGCTCGGGCCAGTGGACGATTCCCGACGCGTACGCCGCCGTGAAGCTCATGAAGGGGGGCGTGCGCACCAACAACATCGAGGTGAACGCCCGCCTGTGTATGGCGGCCGCCGTGGTCGGCTACCTCACGACCTACGGCGTGGACGAGCCTGCGGGCAGCTACGACGACTTCGATCTGGTCAACGACGTGTTCCTCTGGGGGTCGAACATCGCGGAGGCGCACCCGGTGATCTACGAGCGCTTGGTGGAGCGGCGCGCCGCCGCGCCCGACCTGCGCATCATCAATCTCACCACCTTCGGTCAGATGACCAGCGAAGCGGCCGACGAGACGCTGCTCATCAAGCCCCACGCCGACCTGTACCTCGCCAATGCCATCGCGCACGTGCTCGTTCATGAAGGGCTGATCAACCAGCGCTTCATCGACGATCACCTCGTCTTCAAGACCACCGTCGCGGGAGAAGACAGCGCGCTCGACCTCGCCGGCTACACCGCCTTCCTCGACGACTTCGCGCCGGGCGCGGTGGCCGACGCGGTGGGCATCGGCAGCGAAGACATCGAGCGGCTCGCGCGCCGCTACGGCGACGCCACGCGCGCGACCATGTCGCTCTGGACCATGGGCGTGAACCACTCGACGCGCGGCGTGTGGGTCAACAACCTCCTGCACAACCTGCACTTGCTCACCGGCAAGGTCGCGAAGCCGGGCAACGGGCCCTTCTCCCTCTCTGGCCAGGCGAGTGCGTGCGGTAGCTGCCGCGAAGTGGGCGCCTTCAGCCACCGCCTGCCCGCTGACCGCGTCGTCAGCAACGCCGAGCACCGTGCCGAGGTCGAGGAGGCGTGGGGCCTGCCGCCAGGCACCATCCCAGGCCCCGAGCAGAGCCCCATCACCCACGCGGTGGAGCTGTGGCAGAAGGCCGCGAGCGGTCAGATCAAATCCATCTGGGTCTCGGCCACCAATCCTTTCCAGTCGCTGCCGAACCTCGACGACAACCTCGCCGGCATTGGCAGCACTCGGCCATTCTTGGTGGTGTCCGACGCATTCCCCTCGCTCACCGTGCAGGCGGCCGACGTGGTGCTGCCGGCCGCCTGCTGGGTCGAGAAGGAGGGCATGTTCGGCAACTCCGAACGACGTACGCAGCACTGGGAGAAGATGGTGGAGCCGCCCGGCGAGGCGAAGCCCGACGTGTGGCAGTTCGTCGAGGTCGGGCGGCGCCTCGCGCAACGCCTTGGCTGGGGGGTCGAGCTGTTCCCCTCGGCCTGGGACACGCAGCTCGAGCGCGCGCTCTACGACGAGTACCGCGCGCTCACCCTCGGCACCGCGCACGACGTCGCCAGCTACCAAGACTTGGTTGCCTCGCGCGGCCTGCGCTGGCCGGTGATGGACGGCCAGGAGACGACGGTGCGCTTCAATGCTGCGCACGACCCAAACGTCGCGCGCAAAGCAGACGGCGCCCTGCCGAGCGACGGCATCTACTTCTACGGCATGCCCGACGGCCGCGCCGTGGTGTGGGCGCGACCCTATGAAGCGCCCGCCGAGGTGCCGGACGCGAGCTATCCCTTCTGGCTCTCGACCGGCCGCCTGCTCGAGCACTGGCACACCGGCACCATGACCCAGCGCGTCCGCACGCTGCACCGCGTGGTCGGAGCTGCGCTCTGCTATCTCAACGAGAGTGACGCCTCGACGCTCGGCGTGCGCGCTGGCGACACCGTGCGCGTCCAATCGCGTCGCGGCAGCATCGTGCTCACCGTGGCCAAGCCCGACTGCCGCACCCGGTGCCCGCCGGGTTACGTCTGGGTGCCCTTCTTCGACGTCAACCGCCTGATCAACCGGGTCACCCTCGGCGCCCTCGACCCCATGTCGAAGGAGCCTGACTTCAAAAAATGCGCCGTCCGCATCACCAAGGTGAGCTCGTGACCCGCCTCGCTCGTTGCTGTTTCGGCCTCTTCCTCGTCGGCTACGTCGCGGGCTGCGGCGAGCGCACCCACGTCGTCGCCGTGCCGGCGATCCCGCCCGAGGTCGAGGAGATCACGATGGAGCTCTCGGTGTCGCACGTGCCGCACAGCGCGCGCAGCTGCGGCACCGACTGCGTCGGCTGCCACTCCACCGGGCAAGGCGGCGCGCCTCCGCAGGCACACCCCGAGCGCACCCAGTGTTTGTTGTGCCACCTCGTCGTCGACCCGAGCGATCAGTAGCTGCGCGCTACTGGCAGGAGTCGGCCGTGCTGTCCACGCTGGCGTGCGTGCAGTGCACGTCCGCATCCCCCGTGGCCACGCTGGCGTGGAAGATGCGGCACTGCACGGTGTCACCCGTGGCATCGTCGATGTTGCCGTTGGTGCCGAACGCGCCGCACGCGGTGTCGCAGTTGGCCGGGCCCGTGAACTGGTTGGGGCAGTTGCGGTCCATGAGGTCGCAATAGACCTGGCACCAGGTGCCGCACTGGTTGGCGCCCGTGTAGCCGCCGTGGGGGCAGTGGACCGCGGGGTCTCCCTTGGCAGCGCCCAGGTGGTACAGGCGGCACTGGATCGAGTCGCCGGAGGGGGAGTTGACGTCGCCGATGGAGGGGATCTGCCCGCACGACGCGAGGCACGCATTTCGATCGCCATAGAGCGCGTTGCCGCCCGTGCAGTTGCCCATGGCGGCGTCGCAGTACACGTCGCAATACGCGCCGCACACGCTGCCGCCCGTGGGCCCGGCGTGCAGGCAGTGTTCGTCGTTGTTGGCGGCGCCCGCGTGGTACTGGCGGCAGCCGAGCGTGTTGCCGGCCTGGTCTGCTCCGGTGCCCGTGGCCCAGGTGAGGTGATTGGCTTGGCAGAACTCGATGCAGTCAGCCTCGTTCTCGTACTGCGCCGCGCCGCCCGTGCAGTTCGCGGTGACGGTCGCGCAGTAGGCCGCACAGTCGGGCTCGCCGCCGCCCGGCGGACATGCGACCGAGAGCGCGAGCGTGGCGGTGAAGGCGGTGGTGAGCGCGGTGGTGCGGGCGACCATGAAACCTCCAAGAGCTGCCGCGGTGTTAGCACGAAAAAAAGCGAGGCGCCCGCGTTGCAGCGGACGCCTCGCGTGTGAGCAAGCGCGGCGTGCCTACAGGCAGGTGCCGGTGGCGCTGTCCTCGTCGGCGTGGTCGCAGTGGCTGGCGTCGGTCTTGGCGAAGCCCGCGTGGTAGATGCGGCACTGTACGGTGTTGCCGTCGGCGTCATTGACATCGCCGGTGGCTGGGAACGCGGTGCACGCGGTGGAGCAAGCGGCGGTATTGGCGTACTCCGCGGGGCAGTAGCAGCTCATCGCGGCGCAGTACACGTCGCAGTAGCTGCCGCACGCGCCGCCCCCGGTGGGCCCGGCGTGGTCGCAGTGGTCGTCGTTGTTGGCGGCGCCCGCGTGATAAATGCGGCAGCCGAGGGTGTTGACGTCGGTGTCGTCGACGGTGCCGGTGCCCCAGTTGAGCGGGTTGCTGTTGCAGAACTCCAAGCAGGCTTGCTCGGTGGCGTACTGGAGGCTGCCGCCGGTGCAGTTGTCGCTGACCGTCGCGCAGTAGTCGGCACAGGTCACGCCGCTGCCGCCGCCAGAGCAGGTGTCGGCCGTGCTATCGGCGCTTGCGTGGTTGCAGTGGTCGTCGTTGTTGGCGACGCCCGCGTGAAAGATGCGGCACTGTACGGTGTCACCCGCGCCGTCGCCGATCTGCCCGTCCTCGGCGAACGCGCCGCAGGCCGTGTCGCACGCCGCCGCGCCCGAGTACTCGTTCGGGCAGTTGACGTCCATGATGTCGCAGTAGACCTGGCACCAGGTGCCGCACACGTCGCCGCCCGATTGGCTGCCATGCGCGCAGTGGCCGGCGGGATCGGTCTTCGCTGCACCCAGGTGGTACACGCGGCATTGCACGCTGTCGCCGCCGGAAGCGTTGACGTCGCCGTTGGTGGGCATCGCTGCGCAGGCAGCGATGCAGGCGTCGCGATCACCGTACAGCGCGTTGCCATCGGCGCAGTTGGCCATGGCAGCGTCGCAGTACACGTCGCAGTAGCTGCCGCACACGCCGCCGCCCGTGGGACCGGCGTGCAGGCAGTGCTCGTCGTTGCCGGCGGCGCCCGCGTGGTACTGGCGGCAGCCGAGGGTGTTGCCGGCGGCGTCGGCGGTGGTGCCCACGCCCCAGGTGATGGCGTTGCCGGTGCAGTACTCGTTGCAGGCGGCTTCGCTCTCGTACTGTGCCATCGACTCGGTACAGCGGGCGGTCACGGTGGCGCAGTAGGTCGCGCAGTCTGGAGTCGCGGATTGCTCGGCCGGCGGGCACGCCGCAGAGAGCGCGAGCGCGAAGGCGAAGGTCGAGCCGGGGAGGAAATGAAGGATACGCACGGGGCCTCCGAAGGTAGCGGCGTTGTACCACGAAGCAGCCGGGCAGGCGCCATGCAAGTCCCGACCTCTCGATCGATGAAAAAACCGACGGCCCCGTTGGGGGCCGTCGGCGCGTCGTCACCAGTGCTGGTGGGTGGCGGAGCGAGAGGGATTCGAACCCTCGATAGAGTTACCCCTATACAGGTTTAGCAAACCTGCGCCTTCAGCCACTCGGCCATCGCTCCATGCCAAACCATCGTCGAGTGTCCTAGCACGTCCCGGGTCCGTGGCAACCAGCGGCAGAACAGGGGAGGCCCCGATGCTCGAGCTCATCCAGGTCCCGTGTCTGGCCGACAACGCCGCCTGGCTCGTCGTCAATGGCGCCGAGGCGCTGGTGGTCGACCCCGCCGAGGCCGCGCCCGTCCTCGAGCGCGTGGCCACCAGCGGCGCGCGCCTGGTGGCCACGCTCATCACCCATCACCACCCCGATCACGTGGGCGGCGTCGCGGAGCTGGTGGCCACCACCGGCTGCGCCGTAGTGGGCAACGCGCGCGACGGCGGGCGCATCCCCCACCTGACCCGCCGCGTCGACCCCGAGCAAACCACCGTGGTCGCCGGCGTGCCGCTCGAGGTCTTGGACACGAGCGGCCACACCCTGGGGCACGTGGCCTGGGCCTGCGCGCGCCGCTTCGACGTCGTGCGGCGCCACGGCCATGGCGGCGTCGAAGCGGTGGCCGAGCACCTCGCGGGGCGGCCGGCGCTCTTCGTTGGTGACGCGCTCTTTGGTGCCGGCTGCGGGCGCTTGTTCGAGGGCACGCGCGAGATGTTGGCGCAAGCGCTGCGCACCCTGGCGGACCGCAACCCCTCGTCGCTCGTGTGCTGCGCCCACGAGTACACGGCGCAGAACCTGCGCTTCGCGCGGCAGGTCCTCCCCGACAACGCGGCCATCGCCGCGCGCGCCGACGGGCTCGACGAGGAGATGGGGCAGGCACGCAGCTCGCTGCCCTCGACGCTTGCGTTGGAGCTCGCCACCAACCCCTTCCTGCTCGCCCTGGCGAACGCCGACCCCGTCGTCGCCGTCGGCGAGCTCCGTCATCGGCGGGATGGCTTTGGCTCCTGAGCCCGGATCCAGCGCATAACCCCCCGTTATCTTTCGGCTCAGGGGGCGGGTGTCGCGCGGCTTGCATCTGTCGTCGCTGGCTCTCACAATAGAGGAGCGCTCGTCGTCACACTGGCTGCTGCAAACACCGGGCTGCTGCAAGAGGAGAAGGACAGATGAAACACCTCGCCATCGGAGCTGTTGCGCTCATCGCCGCTGCCGGCTGCATGAACGACCGGACCTATATGGACCCGGTGCAGAACCTCTCGGGCCCCGGCAGCGACAACCAGCTCGTCTTGAACGAGGGCGCCCTGCGCGGCGACTTCGGCCCGCGCACCGACATCGACGGACCCGCGGTCGCCGAGGGTTCCTCGTCGCCTTCCAGCAACTCCTCCACGGTCACCGTGACGCGCGCCGAGGAAGGGCGCGGCACCGGCATGGTCATCCTGTGGACCAACAACCTCTTGCTCGAGCAGCTCGAGCCCGGCGAGCACCCGTTCAGCTACGACAGCGAGGCGCTCGACACGCCCTCGCTCGCGGCCAACGTCTGCTCCGGTCCCGACGGTGGCAGCATCGACTACGACCGCCCCGCCGACCGCGGCACCTTCGTGGTCAGCGACACCGCCGAGGGTCGCGAGATCGCGGTGCACACCGAGACCGTGGTGGACGCGAGCACCGGCGAGACCGAGGTGTCGGACACCAGCTTCATCATCGGCTCGTCGCGCTGAGCGGCGCGCCTCGACGTCCGCAGCAGCAGTCGGCGCCCCGCGAGGGGCGCCGGTGTTTTTCGGCTCGGCTCGTGCCGCCGTCTACTGCCAGTCGAGCACGACCTTGCCCGCCTGACCGCTGTGCGCGATGGCAAAGCCCTCCTCGAAGCGCGCCACGGGCACGTGGTGCGTGAGCACCGGCGAGACGTCGAGGCCGCTCTCGAGCATGGCGCCCATCTTGTACCAGGTCTCGAACATCTCGCGGCCGTAGATGCCCTTGAGCACCAGCCCCTTGAAGATCACCTGGTTCCAGTCGATGGCGGCCTCGGCCGGCGGGATGCCGAGGATGGCGACGTGGCCGCCGTGGTTCATGGCGGCCAGCATGGCGCGGAAGGCGTCGGCGTTGCCCGACATCTCGAGGCCCACGTCGAAGCCCTCGCTCATGCCGAGCTCAGCCATGGCGCTCTCTATGGTCTCGTGCTTGACGTTGAGCGCGCGGGTGGCGCCGCACTTCTTGGCCAGCGCCAAGCGGTAGTCGTTGACGTCGGTGATGACGATGTGGCGCGCGCCGATGTGGCGCGCGATGGCGGTGGCGAGGATGCCGATGGGGCCGGCGCCGGTGATGAGCACGTCCTCGCCCACCAGATCGAAGCTGAGCGCGCAGTGCGCGGCGTTGCCGAGGGGATCGAGGAAGGCCGCGATCTCGTCCTTGATGCGCGCACTGAGCTTGAAGGCGTTGCCGGCCGGCAGCGACAGGTAGTCGCCGAAGCAGCCGGGTCGGTTGACGCCGACGCCGCTGGTGTTCCTGCACAGGTGGCGCTTGCCCGCGCGACAGTTGCGGCAGTGGCCGCAGGTGATGTGGCCCTCGCCGCTGACGCGGTCGCCCACCGCGTAGCCGTCGACGGCGCCGCCGACAGCGACGATCTCGCCCATGAACTCGTGGCCCACGGTCATGGGCACGGGGATGGTCTTCTGCGCCCACGCGTCCCAATTGTAGATGTGCAGATCGGTGCCGCAGATGGCCGCCTGCTTGATCTTGATGAGCACGTCGTTCGGCCCGATGGCGGGCACCGGCACCTCTTGCAGCCACAGCCCGCGCTCGGCCTTGGCCTTCACCAGCGCCTTCATGGTGGCGGGGATCGAGACGCTCACGGGATCACCTTGAGCGCGCGGCCCGCCTTGGCGAAGGCCTCGAGGGCGCGCTCGACGCCGGCGTCGTCGAGGGCGGCCGACATCTGCGTGCGAATGCGCGCCGCACCCATGGGCACCACGGGGTACGAGAAGCCGATCACGTACACGCCCTCCTCGAGCAGACGCTCGGCCAGCGCGCCCGCGAGCTTGGCCTCACCGAGCATCACCGGGATGATGGGGTGCTCGCCGGGCACCAGCGTGAAGCCGAGCTTGCTCATGCCGGCGCGGAAGCGCTGGCCGTGGCGCGCCAGCGTCGCGCGCCGCTCCTTGCCTTCGGCGCCGTCGAGCAGCTCGAGCGCCGCGATGGAGGTGGCAGCCACCACCGGCGCCACCGTGTTCGAGAACAAGTACGGCCGCGAGCGCTGGCGCAGCCACGCGATGATCTCCTTGCGTCCCGAGGTGTAGCCGCCCGACGCGCCGCCGAGCGCCTTGCCGAGCGTGCCCGTGATGACGTCGACCCGCCCCACGACGCCGCAGTGCTCGGGGGTGCCGCGCCCGCGCTCGCCCACGAAGCCCACCGCGTGGCTGTCGTCGACCATGACCAGGGCGCCGTACTTGTCGGCCAGATCGCAGACCGCGCGCAGGTTGGCGATGATGCCGTCCATGGAGAACACGCCGTCGGTGGCGATGAGCTTGGTGCGGCAGCCCTGGGCCTCCTTGAGCTTGGCCTCGAGGTCGGCCATGTCATTGTTGGCGTAGCGCAGGCGCTTGGCCTTGCAGAGCCGGATGCCGTCGATGATGGACGCATGGTTCAGCGCGTCGGTGATGACCGCGTCCTCGTCGCCGAGCAGGGTCTCGAACAAGCCGCCGTTGGCGTCGAAGCACGACGAGTACAGGATGGTGTCGTCGGTGCCGAGGAACGACGACAGGCGCGCCTCGAGGTCCTTGTGCACCTGCTGGGTGCCGCAGATGAAGCGCACCGAGGCCATGCCGAAGCCCCAGCGATCGAGTGCCGCCTTGCCGGCGGCGACGAGCGCGGGGTGATCGGCCAGGCCGAGGTAGTTGTTGGCGCAGAGGTTGAGCACCGCGCCCTTGCCGGCGACGCCAATGGACGCCCGCTGCGGCGTGGTGATCACGCGCTCGGGCTTGTAGAGGCCGTCCTTCTTGAGCTGCTCGGTGTCGGCGCGCAGGCGCTCGAGAAATGCCTGATCCATGCCGCAGCGGACGCAATGGCCCGCGCCAGCGCAACGGGGGTCGGGCGGCGCTGCGGGCCCCTGCTGTCGATGCCGCGTCGCGCCGCGGCATCGTGGCCGGGTCGTCCGCGCGGCGCTCCAAGAGTGCGATCGCGAGCCAGGGCCTGGTCGATTACGCACGGTCCCGGGTGCTGAGCGCCACGGCCGAGCCGAGCAAGGTCGCTGGCGTCGTGGTGCGGGAGCCTTGGCCCACGCGCGCTGCAGCACTGCGCGGGGTGGCACGGTGGTTGCGTTCGCTCAGCGCGACCGGCGCAGGCGCGCCACCCGGCGGGAGGAGCCACCATGGAAGTCCGAGACATCATGACCGCCAACCCGCTGAGCGCGCGCCTGCAGACCAGCGTGTTCGACGCCATCCGCACGCTCGAGTCCGAGCAGATCCGGCACTTGCCGATCGTGGAGGGCGGCGAGCTGGTGGGCATCGTCAGCGACCGCGACCTGCTGCGCTTCTCGCACGCGGCGCTCCTCGAGGACCCCGACGCCGCGCGCACGCGCTTGCAGGTGGCCATCTCCACCATCATGACCTCCGATCCCTCGTGCGTGGCCCCCGAGGATGACGTCGACGACGCCATCGACCTCATGCTGGAGAACCGCATCGGCGCGCTCCCCGTGGTCGACGAGGCCGAGGGGCGCCTGGTGGGCATCTTGTCGTACGTCGATGTCATGCGCGCGGCGCGCGGCAAGCTCTAGCCTTCACTCGAGGATGACCGCGATGCCCTCGGCGGCCAGCTCGGCCTGCACCAGCGTCGCGGTCTGCCGCTGCTCGTTGCTCGAGGGCACGAAGCCGAGCGTCCCCTCGAAGGCGGGCGCGCAGGCCGTGAGCGCGGTGAACACGGCACGCACGTCGTCGGCGATGAGGCGGTTGCCGGGGCTGTCGTCGGTGTAGAGCGTGAACAAGAGCGTGCCGGGCTCGCCGCCGATGGGGTGCACCAGCTCGGTGCGCCACAGCAGCTCGCCGCCCCACCACGCGCGCGTGTCGCGCCGCAAGACGAGCGCGATGTAGTCATCGAAGCTGAGCTCCTCGCCGCCCGGCAGCGTGACCAAGAAGGGCAGGTGATAGGGGAAGGCCTCGGTGTCTTGAAACGCGCACGACGAGAACAACGGCGCGCGCGGCTCGACGCCGGCCACGGGGAGCAGGTACTTCACGCGCCCGTCGGCGCCGGCGAGCTCAGCGACGTCCTCGATCTGATCGAGCACCGCGCGGTACGAGTCGTCGGGCACGCCCCCGTCACCCGGCCCCGCGTCACCGGGGCCGGCGTCGTCGGGGCCTGGCGGTGGGCAGGCCGCGCCGGCGACGAGCACGCACCAGAAGGCCGCGCACAGCCGCGTCACCCGGGGTCCCCGGCGCACACGGCGAAGCCATCGACCAGCGCAGGCAGAGGGTTGCTCACCTCGATGCAGGCCTCGGGCATGGTGCGATCGGGCTGGCAGCCGTCGTCGAAGTCGCTGCCCTCCTCACGCTTCAGGCAGTCGGGCGGCTGGCAGGCGCGAAAGCCATAGCCGTAGCTCGAGTGGTCCCAGGTGTAGCGCACCCCGCCGAGGGTGATGGTGAAGAAGTCGTTGTTGTGGTTGCCGCCGTAGTCGTAGCTCGCGTCCACTGCGGTGACCTGATCGGCCTCCCAGAGGAAGCCATCCACCTCGTCGTAGACGGGAACGGGGAAGAAGCCCCCGCCTAGGCTCGTGGGCGTGGCGCGCAGGTAGACGACCGCGTCGTGACCGTCGATGGAGAGCGTGCAGAGGTAGTCGACGTCGCGCGCGTTGCTGCCGTCGATGACGTGGGTGCCGGGCACGCGCATGGTGAAGCCGTAGGGGTTGTCGATCAGCTCTCCCTCGCCTTCGCCTTCACCCTCCTCGCCTTCACCTTCACCTTCACCCTCTTCACCTTCACCTTCGCCTTCGCCTTCGCCTTCGCTTTCACCTTCACCTTCGGCGGGAGTACAGGCGGCGAGCACCAGCGGCAGCAACGACAACACGACGAAGCGGATCACGGCGGGCTCCTCCGGCTCCGGCGTCGATAGAGGGCCACGAGGGCCAGCGCACCGGGGGTGAGCGTCGAGTGTGAGCACGCGCACCCGCCGCCGCCATCGCCCTCGCCCTCGCCCTCGCCCTCGGCGGGCGCGCACGCCGGCACGCGGTTGCTCTCGTTACCCGAGAGGTCGACGGCGCTGACGTCGACGCACGCGCCCGACGAGGCCGGCGCCTCGAGCACGTAGCCATAGGGCGTTGCGCCCACGATCTCGTCGGCGCCGGGCGCGCGCGCCAGGTACCCCGCCACCTCGTGGTCGTCGTTGCCTTGCACGCCGATGACCAGGCGCCCCTGCGCGAAGTCCAGCACGCTCACGTCGGCGAGGCCCGGCGGCTGCACGTCGATGTGGTCGTAGACCACGAAGGCGCTGGTGAGCTCGCTGCCAGCGCTGCTCACCGTGAACAGCCCCGTGTCGGCGGCGGCGAGCGGCTCCGTGAGCCGGCCCTGCACCAAGCAGCAGCCGAGCGCCACCACATCGAGCACGAGGGGGCTACCGTTGACGCTGAGCGCGACGCCGATGGACGAGAGCGGCGGCGCGTCGCGCCCAAAGGCCCAGTAGCGCGTGTTGCGCGGCGGGTCGCTGCCGTCGGAGGGCAGGATGAGCGCGGGGAAGCTGGAGATCGGTGGCGGGGCCCCGGCACGTGTGGCTGCGAGCAAGACGGCGACGAAGACGAGACGCTGCACGCCGGCATGGTAGCGCGGGCCCGCGCTGCGCGCCCGCGATCCGAGGATGAGCACCGAACGGTTCACCGCACCACGCGGTTGATGCCGTTGAGCGCCGCCACCCGATACGCCTCGGCCATGGTGGGGTAGTTGAACGTGGCGTTGACGAAGTAGGCGATGGAGGCCGCCGCTCCGGGTTGCGACATGATGGCCTGGCCGATGTGCACGATCTCCGCTGCCTGATCGCCGAAGCAGTGCACGCCCAAGAGCTGCAGCGTCTCGCGGTGGAACAGGAGCTTCAGCATGCCTACGGTGCTGCCGGTGATCTGCGCGCGGGCCAGGTGCTTGAAGAGCGCGTGGCCCACTTCGTAGGGCACACAGTGCTCGGTCAGCTCGCGCTCGGTCTTGCCCACCGAGGAGATCTCAGGCGTGGTGTAGATGCCCGTGGGCATGTGCGCGAGCAGGCGGCCCTCGGCGCGCCCCTCGACGATGTGGGTGCCCGCGAAGCGCCCCTGGTCGTACGACGCCGACGCCAGGCTCGGCCAGCCCACCACGTCACCCACGGCGTACAGGTGCGGCTGCGTGGTCTGGTAGCTCGAGCTCACCTTGAGGCAGCCGCGCTGGTCGGGCATGACGCCGAGCGCCTCGAGGCCGAGCCCCGCGGTGTTGCCGGTGCGTCCGTTGGCCCACAGGAGCGCGTCGCTCTTGAGCTTCTTGCCGCTCTTGAGGTGCATGAGCACGCCGTGCTCGCTGGTCTCTAGGTGCTCGAGCTCCTCGTCGTGGCGCAGCACCACGCCCTGATCACGCAGGTGGTACGAGAGCGCGTCCGAGATCTCGTCGTCGAGGAACTCGAGCAGCCGGGGGCGCGTGTTGATCAGGTTGAGCTTGACGCCGAGCGCGCGGAACATCGACGTGTACTCGCAGCCGATGACGCCGGCGCCGAACACGATCATGCTCCGCGGCGTGTCGTCGAGGCCGAGCACGGTGTCGGAGTCGAAGATGCACGGGTGCGCGAAGTCGACGCCGGGCGGGTGGTACGGCCGGCTGCCGGTGGCGATGACGACGTGATCGGCGCGTAGCAGCTCGTGGGCGCCGCGCTCCTCCAGCACCTCCACGGTGTGGGCGTCGATGAAGCGGGCGCCACCGTGCACGATGTCGACGTCGTTGCGCTCGTAGAATTGCGTGCGCATCGCGGCCTGCCGATCGATGACCGTGTGGGCAGTGCGTGCCAGGTCGACGAAGCGCGGCAGCTCCCGCACCACCGAGGTGCGCTGCCACGGCGAGCCCTGCAGCTTGACCAGCTCTTGGATTGCGTGCCGCAGCGCCTTCGACGGGATGGTGCCGCGGTGCGTGGCGCTGCCGCCGAGCACGGCGTCCTTCTCCACCATGCACACGCGCTTGCCGGCCTTGGCGCAGGTCATGGCCGCGCCCTCGCCGCCGGGGCCAGAGCCGATGACCAGCACGTCGTAGCTGCGGGCAGAGGCCATGGCGCGCCAGCATGGAGCAAGCCCGGGTGGCGACTCAAGGGCATCGCCGCGTGATCGTGGTCGCAGCGCGATCCGCGCGCGGAACAGCCGCCGGCCCGCGCCGGTTGTCGAGGCGATGCGCTACCTGATCCGCCTGCTGGCCGCCGCACTGCTCGCCGCTGCCCTTGGGGCCGTGATGGTCACGGTCGCGATGCGCACCTGGCCGCAGCACGTGCAGGTGAACGCCGGCTGGCACGGCCCCATCGCAGCGCCGCCGCTCGACGACCTGCGCGTGACCTCGTCGTTCGGGCGGCGCGGCGGCAGCTTCCACGCCGGCGTCGACCTGCGAGCGCGCTCGGGCACACCCGTACGCGCCGTTGACGACGGCGTGGTGGCCAAGGCCCGCCACAGCAAGCGCGCCGGCAAGCACGTGGTGCTGGCGCTCGACTCCGGCTGGCGCGCTGGCTACGCGCACCTGTCCCGCATCGACGTCGAGGAGCGGGAGCGCGTGCGCGCCGGGCAGCGCATCGGCCTGTCGGGCGCCACCGGGCGCGCCAGCGGGCCGCACCTGCACTTCGAGCTGCGCGCGCCCACGGGGAAGCTGGTGGATCCGATGGCGTGGTTGCGGGCCGGTCGGCGCGCGCTTGGGTAGGGCGATGGCGCCAGCGCGGGCCCTTACCCGAGCTCGGTCACCCCGACCACTCGCTGCGAGTTCACCAGCACCACCGCGGCCTGGTCCTCGCTGAGGCCGTTGGCACCAAGCCACAGGCGGCTCTCGCGCATGACGATGAAGCCGCGCTGCCCGGCGAGCCAATCGGACAGGCGCACGTCTTTGACGAGCGCCACGCGCCCGCGCACCGCGCCCGAGGGCAGCAGACAGGTGACCTCGTGATCGACCAGCGAGGGTCGTTGCTTGCGGTCGTCGGGGTCTTCGCCGGCCGGCACCACGACCGCCAGGGTCTCGCTGCGGCGGAGCGCGAAGAACGGGACGCGCTCGTTGGCATCGCGCACCCGCACGTCGGTGAGCGTGACGAAGTCGTGGCCATGATTGATGGCGTCGAGGAGCAGGTGCAGGCGCGCGACGTGCAGCGTGCCCTCGACGAGGCCGGCGCTGGTGGCCGCGCGCAGGGTCACCGCTCGTTGCTCGGGTTTGGTGCTCATGCCGGCGAGGCTAGCACCGCGATCCTCGCAACGGCTTGGGCCAGCTTGCACACCACCGGCGACCGTCCCATACCCCCGCCATGCGCCGCGTGCACGCGCCCGAGATCGAGGACGAGCCCTGGTGCCCGCGCCCGCTGCGCGACGCCTTGACCGCCTTCTTGCAGGTGGCCGCCGAGCGTGGGCGCTTCTTGCACGAGGCCGCACCGGTGCTCGAAGGAGTGCTGGCGCGCGCCGGGCAGTCGCGCGTCGTCGACCTGTGCTCGGGCGGCGGCGGTGCGCTGCTGTCATTGCTCGAGCGTCTGCCGCCCGAGGTGAGCGCCACGCTCACCGACCTGTATCCGAACGAGGCCGCCTTCCAGCACGCCGAAGCGCGAGCGCCGGGGCGCGTCACCGGGCGCCGCGCCTCCGTCGACGCCACCGACGTGCCGAGCGAGCTGCCGGGCGTACGCACCATCTTCAACGCGCTGCACCACTTCCGGCCCGCCGCCGCGCGGCGCATCATCGCCGACGCCGTCGCCAAGGAGCAGCCGATCTGCGCCTTTGAGATCGTCGAGCGACGGCCGCAGACCGTGATCGCCATCGCGCTCGTGCCCTTCGCCGTGTGGGCCAGCGCGCCCTTGCAGCCGGGCTTCGATCTGTTCCGCTTCGTGTTCACCTATCCGCTGCCGTTGATCCCTGCGTTGGTGTGGTGGGACGGCATGTGCTCGTGCCTGCGCAGCTACGACGTCGAGGAGCTGCAGGAGCTGGTGGCTGGCCTCGAGCACGAGGGCTACCGCTTCAGCATCACCCGGTCGCGCGGCGTGTTCCTACGGGTGACGACGCTGATCGGCGAGCCGGTGCGGCCCGCGGGGTGAGCCAGCGGCCACGCGAGGTCGAAAGCGAAGCGAGCGAAAAGAAGTCGGCGCGATCAGAGCGAGCACCAACGCGCGGAGCGCGGGCTGTTCCCCGGCGGGCCCAAGCCCGCCGGGACAACACAGCGAACCCAGGCCCGCCCTAGGCGGGCCTGGGTTCAAATCCTGTCACCCCGAGCAACGCCCGTGGCGCGGCCAACGCCCGCGCAAAAAACAAACGCCACGCAGCTGCGTGGCGTTCGTGGTCGGGGTGACAGGATTTGAACCTACGACCTCTTGGTCCCGAACCAAGCGCTCTACCAAGCTGAGCTACACCCCGGGAGAGCCGAGGATGTAGCCTCCCCGTGTGCGGTTGGTCAAGGCCACTCGCTCTCTCTCTCGACGACAGCTCGCCGTCGTGCTCCCGCTGGTCGTTTTGGCCTGCGAGGAGCTGCCGCGGCCAGCCGACGCGGGGATCGCCGCGTCCGAGGATCTCTGTCGCCTGCAAGCCGCAGTGCCGCTGTCACCCCGCGTGGTGGTGGCGCCCCTCTACGGCGAGCCCCGCGTCCTCGAGCGCGCCGTGTGCGCCGCGTGCTTCGACGGCCAGCCGGGCGCGTGGGCGGCCGGCGATCGCGAGCTCATCGAGGTGCACCTCGGCGACCAGCTGCTCGAGCTGCCAAACGAGCCCGCCTCAGCGCTGCACCTCACCCATGCGCTCCACGGGGTCACCCTCGGCCGCGGCGTCGCCCTGGTCGATCTCGGCGATCACTGGCTCGTGTGGCAACGAGGGCGCGCGCCGCGCGCCGTGCCGCCGCCCCTGCTCGAGCCCGGCGACACCGTCTGGGGCGTGGGTGGCGAGCTGCGGCTCCACCTGCTGGTGCGCCGCGACCTGCCCCCGCGGGTCCGGCGCGTCCCCCTCGAGGGGGCCGAGCTCGACGACGTCACCGTCACCACGCTCGACGACCGTCCCGCGGGGCGCCTCGAGCGCGCCGAGCAGGGCGCGGTGGTGCTGCTCGGCTCCGAGCGTCGCGTGCCCTTGGGCGACACCCGCGCCATCATCGGGGCTACCGTCGTGGCAGACACGGTGGTCGCATGGGCGCCCCGCGAGACCGTGCTCGCCGTGGCCGGCGTCGTCGAGCGCGTGCGTGGACGCGACCTGGTGCTGGTCGACGACGAGGAGGTGGTCGTGGTGGAGGCCGCGCCACGACGGGTGCGCCGCGTGGTGGGCGGCGCCTGGAGCACCGTGCTGCAGGCGCGCCCGGGCGCAGACCTCGCCTGCGTGCCGCTGGCCGACGGCGCCCAGACCATCCGCCTCGACGCGGCGCTCGCGCACGGGCACCTCGCGCTGGTCGAGCGGGTGCGCGCCGCCGACTGCGGCGTCATCGACACGGTCCACATCGTCGAGCTGGCCACCGGTGGGCTGCGCACCGTGGCGCGCGACGCGCACCTGCGCATGCACATCGCGCCCGTCGACGAGGGCTTCGGCTGGGTCGAGGCCGAGGTCGGGCGCATCGAGCCCTGATCCCCGATCTCGATGAACGCGGTTCATCGAGATCGGGATGTCCCTCTGGGAGGGTCTGTCGCCAGACCCTCCCCCGCGCCGGCGAAGCCGGACGCGGGGCCCCCACCCAAGACGGCTCCCGCTGGT
>JADZDP010000143.1:2500-80452 GCA_020850995.1 Deltaproteobacteria bacterium | reverse complement strand
TTGGTCACGAGCAGCATCGCAGAGCCTGAGGCGGGGCCGCTGCAACCGTCACCGACCTTGCACGCGGTGAAGGTGCCCACCACCGAGTCGTCGAGCCGCGAGCCCTCGAGCACCACCGTGCCCTTGGCGAGGCCGCAGCGGTTGTTCTTGGCATCGGCGATACGCGCGGTGACCGTGCCGTCCTTCTCCACAAGGGAGAGCTGCCCGAGCGGCGACGAGTAGGAGCCGGTCAGCGCCGTGGCGGCGGCCAGCACGAGCTCGGTGTCGTGTTGTTCGTCACCTTGATCGTCGCGTTGATGATTGCGATCGCCGCCCTTGGAAGCGGCGAGCTCGGAGCTCATCAGGACCATGGCCCCCAGCACCACGCCGGCCGACACACCAAGGCTCACGCGCAACAGCATCGTCGTTCCCCGTTCGGTCAGCGTACCGCCAAACCGCGGATCCCGCAGCGAGGGTTCTTGCCGTCGATGGCGGAGAAGCGCGGGTTGGCGGCGTCGAACACCCCCTTGTCCACCGCGGGCAGCACCTTGCGTCGCTGGAAGCTCGTGACCAGGCGTTCACGCAACAGCTCGCCCTCGTCGACCTTGGTGGTGGCGTCCGGCAAGCGAAAGGCTTCGCCGCCGCTGGCCAAGAAGTCGGTCGTGGCGATCGCCACTGGCTCGTCGTCGGTGATGGCGCGCCCGTTCGGCCTCGTCATGGTGACGCCCGCCTTGGAGCCGTTGCAGGCCACCTCCACCTGCACGCCGGCGATGGACAGGAAGCCGCCGTGCTTCGACGAGAGCTTGTTCTGTAGCCACTTGCGCAGGTCGCTGCCGCGGGTGTGGATCACGGCCAGGCGGTTATCGAAAGGCATGGCCTCGAAGACGTGGCCGTAGGTGAGCTCACCGCCGGGCAGGTTGGCACGGATGCCGCCGCCGTTCATCAGCGCCACGTCGGCGCCAGGGGACGACTCGAGGATGACGTCGGCGAACAGGTTCCCGAGCAAGCTCTCGTCGTCGTAGCTGCGCTTGACCTCGCCTTTGGCCACCACGCCGATCTTCTTGGCCTTCATGGCCGCCGCCGCCTGTACCCAGGGCGCGATGGTGCGCTCGAGCGCGCCGTCAGCCTCCACGTGATGGTCATGGTAGCGGCCGATCACGCACGGGTCGGCGTCGCCCTCGCACATGCGCTGCGGCGGGTGCACCTTGACGAGGCGGGCGCGGCCCTTGCCCGCCTGCTTGCCGAGGTCGACCTCGAAGTCGACGCGCGAGAAGCCCTGCCCGTTGGCCCAGGCCTGCACCACCGGGATCTCGCTCACGACGTGCGCCACCTGATTGTGTGTGTGTCCCGCGGCGATCAGGTCGACGGTTCCGGGCACGAGCGCGCGCGCGAGCTCGAACACCTCCTCGCCGCTATCGCAGCTCGAAAGATCGGTGGGCACGTCGACACGCTCGCACTTGCCGCCGGCGTGCGCGGCCACCAGCACGAGACGCGCGCCGCGCGCGCGCAAGGCCTCGGCCTCGCGCGTGATGGCAGTGGCCAGCGGGCTCATCTTCAGGCCGACGAAGTTCGACGCCATGGTGGTCTTCGGCGTGTCGAAGCTCGAGACACCGATGATGCCGACCTTGATGGTCCCCTTGCCCGCCTTCTTCTCTACCAGCACCGCGGGATGCGTGTTGGGCCACGTCACCGGCTTGCCCGTGGCCTGGTCGACGATGTTGGCCGCGAGAAAGGGGAAGCGCGCCTGCTGGGCGCGCGCCTTGAGCGCCCCGCGCGGATCGTCGTCGGGCGCATGGGGCACTGCGCGTGGGCCCGCGGGGCCGAAGTCGAACTCGTGGTTGCCGATGGCCACCGCGTCGTAGCCGAGCGCGTTGTAGGCGGTGACGACGCTCTCACCCTCGTTGGGGTTCGACTCGAGCGTGCCTTGGAACATGTCGCCAGCGTCGATGAGCACCACGGTGCTCTGCTTGCGCAGCACCTGCAGATAGCCCGCCAGCGCAGCGGTGCGGCCCACACGGCCGTGCAGGTCGGTGGTGGCGATGACGGTGACCGGCACCGCGGCAGCGGGTGTTGCGGCGACGAGCGCGAGCAGGACAGGAAGGGCGCGAGGCGGGGGCATCGCCGGCAGCGTAGCAGGCCTTGCGCGTGGCGCATCGAGCAACCCATGGGTAGGTGGGCGCAGGGCATGCAGGAACCGCTGTATGGTGCGCCACCTTCGCCCGGAGGACCCATGGCCGCACTCGCGCTCACCATCTTGCTCGCCGCCGCCGTCGATCCCGCCCTGGTGGGCCAATGGCAGGGGCCGGGCGGCATCGCGCTGGCCATCAAGGGCAACGGCGCGTGCCGCTTCGACGTCGACGACGGCACCTGCAAGACGGCGGGCGGCACCTTGTACTTCACGGTAGACGGCGAGACCGACGAGGTGCGCTACACGCTGGCGGGCGGCGCGCTCACCATTGTCGACGTCGATGGCGCAACGCTGCTCTTCCAGCGCGTGGGCGCCGCGCCCGCGGCCGCTGGCCGCGCCGAGGCCGCGCCCGAGGCCCCGCCCGCGCCCGCACCCACCGCCGCCGCGCCGGCGCCGGTGGCCAAAGCCAGCGGCAAGGGCACGCCCTTCACGCAGAAAGGCTGGGGCGCGTCGTTCACCGTCCCCGGTGGCTGGCGCGCGGGCGAGAAGGACGGCTTGGTGTTGGCCGGCAGCGACACCGAGGCTGGGCTCCTCGTGGTGCGCTTTTACCCAACGGCGACGCGCGCCGATCTCGAGCAGGGCTTCAACCAGGGCTTCCACGACAACGGCATGAACGCGCAGCCCTCGTCGTCGCTGGCGCCCTTCGCGGCCAAGGGCGGGCAGGCGTTGGCGGGTGACCTCGCGGGCGCCGACGCTCAGGGCAACCCGTTGGCGGTGCGCACGGTGGCGGTGATGACGCCCTTTGGCGGCGCGCTCGTCGTCGCCGGCATCACCACGCCGCCGCAGTTCGCCACCGTCAAGGCGCGCGCCGACGCGCTGGCTGCGGCGGCGCGCGTCACCAAGCCGCCGGAGGTCTCGTCGCTGGCCGGCAACTACGAGTGGTTCTACCTGTCGAAGGACGGCCGCTACTCGCGCGAGTCGCGCATCACGCTCTGCCAGGGCGGCGCGTTCCGGCGCTCGGGCGAGATGGCCGGCAGCGGCGCGGCGGGCTCGGCGGTCGTCGACCACGGAAACGGTGGCACCTGGTCGGCCACCGGCGACGCCAACGCGGGCACGCTCACGCTCACCTACGGCGACGGCGCGACCGAGTCGCTGCAGTACACGGTCAGCACGCGCCCAGCAGATCGAAGCGCCTATGGGCCTGGCGTGAACATCGGCGGCACGCTCTACCAAAAGACCGGCCCCGGCGGCTGTTGAGCGTCGCCTCGTGCGACGGTGCGCGGTGCGGTGCCGCTCGACGACACCAGCGAGGTTCCTCGTCGCTGAAACACTCGACTTCTCGCTGCGCCGGCCCTATGGGGCTCGCATGACCCGCAAGCTCACCGTCCGCCCCGAGACCGCCGTGCTCACGCGTGGCTACGATCCCGCGCTCTCGGTGGGCTCGGCCCGACCCGCCGTTTTTCGCAGCTCCACCTACGTGTTCTCGAGCCCGGAGTCGGCGGCGCGCTCCTTCGAGATCGCGCTCGGCAAGGCGCGGCCCGCTCCCGGCGAGAACGTCGATCTCATCTACGCGCGCATCTCGCACCCGAACGCGCAGCTCGTCGAGGAGCAGGTGGTGCCGCTCGAGCAAGGTGCCGAGGACGCCGCGGTGTTCAACTCGGGCATGGCAGCCATCTCGAGCGTGTTCTTCACCTTCTGCCCGCCAGGCAGCACGGTGGTGCACACCGCGCCGCTTTACGGCGGAACGCAGCTCTTCCTCGATGCCATACTCACGCCACTCGGCGTGCGCACCGTGGCCGTCGACGCGGGCGACAAGGATGGGCTCGCGCGGGCGATCGGCGCCGCCACCAAGCTCGCGCTCGTGCTGGTGGAGACGCCCGCGAACCCCACCCTGCGCATGAGCGACATCGAGGCGGCGTCGCTCGCGGCCCACGCGCACCCCGACAAGCCCCTGGTCGTCGTCGACAACACCTTTCTCGGACCCGCGTTCCAACACCCGCTCGTGTTGGGCGCCGATCTGGTGTGCTACTCGGCCACCAAGTACTTGTCGGGCTTCTCCGACCTCCTCGCCGGCGTCGTGTTGGCCAAGGACCGCGAGCTCATCGGTAAGCTGCGCGGCACCCGTGCCGTGCTCGGCAACATCTTGCAGCCTGATGAGTGCTGGATGCTCAACGGGCGCTTGGTCACCGTGCCGCTGCGCATGAACAAGCAGAGCAAGAACGCCGCGCGCATCGCCGCCGCGCTGGTCGATCATCCGGCCATCGAGGAGCTCATCTATCCGGCGCTGTTCAAAGAACCCGAGCAATGTCGCATCCGGGACCGGCAGTGCGACTACCCGGGGGCCATCATCACGCTGGCGCTCAAGGGAGGCCGGCCGGCCGCCTTCACCTTCCTGCGCTCGCTCACCATCGCGCGCAACGCCGTCAGCCTTGGTGGCGTCGAGAGCCTCGCGTGCCATCCGCGCACCACGACGCACTCGGAGCTGTCGGTCGAGCAGCTCGATCGCGCGGGCATCACCGAGGGCATGGTGCGCCTGTCGGTGGGCATCGAGAGCTGGCACGACCTGCTCGCCGATCTGCGGACCGCGCTCGACGCGCTCGCGTAATGCACCCCTGATCACGCACATCGGCACCGCTGCACTTGGTCCGGGCCCCGATCGCTTCGTCGCACGCTCTGTCGGCCCCGACGTGGATGGCCCTCCAGCGCTCTTCGATCTCGCGGCCCGTCTCGGAGTCCGTGCCGAAGCACGTCAGGGCGTCGGAGCCGGCGGCGCACCCACAATGGTGCTCAAGAGCTGCTCGGCTTGCGCGCGGCGCGGATCCGTCGAGGGGAGCACCGCGATGAGCTTGCGGAGCTGCTCCGCCGCGTCGAGGCGCTCACCGAGCTCGATGCGCACCTTGGCGCAGATCAGCGCGGCGTCGTACGCGAGCGTGCTCCCGGGCTTGGCGGCGATGGCGTCCGTGCACGTGGAGAAGGCCCACGCGTTGTCGCCGGCGGCCGCGTGTTTCCGCGCCTGCTCGAGCAGCTCACGCTGCTTCTCCAGCGCCGGATCGCCGACGGGCGCGACCTCGCCGCCCATGGTGAGCGCCACGATGACGGCACCGACGGCGACCAAGCCACCGCCCGCAGCCAAGAGCGGCAGCAACAGCCCCTTGCGGTTTCCGTCGAGGTCCGCGGGGTGGCTCGGCTTGCCCAGCGGCTCCACGCGCGCCACCTGCGGCGCAGCCTCGGTGTGCGCCTCCTTCATCGGCGGCAAGAGCGTGATGGCTGGTGGCAGGTCGGCGACCGCGGCCGCAAGGTCCCTCGCCCCAAAGGCCTGCGGCGCGACCCCTGGCCGCGCCTGCGTCGCTGTGCCTGGCGTCGCTGTGCGCGGCACGGGCGCAGGCGTGAGCGGCTGGGGCGCGCTTGGACCCGCGCCAAAGGGCTGCGGTGTCGCCGCGCGCGCTGGCGCGCCCTGCGGTGTCGGTGTGCGTGTGAAGGGCGGCAGGGGCGCAGGCGCCGGTACCTCCCGGGCCGCCGCGGGCCCAGCGACGAGATCGCGCGCGGTGATGAACTGCTCCTGCTCGCCCGAGGGCGAACCGCCGAGCTCGAGCCCGGTGCGCAGCGGCGCCGTGTCGTAGTCGATGGCGCGCAGCATGCGCATCTGATCCTCGACACCGGTGACGATCTCTGGACCGCTCTCCGGCAACCTGGCGATGAGCGCGCGCACGACGGTCTCGGCCGCCAGCCAAACCCGATAGCTCGGCAGGCCCAAGTGCGGCAGGTGCGTCGCTGCCTCAGGATCGGCGACGAGGATGTCGAGCACGCGCTCCCGGTCGACGCCTGCCGGGTAAGCCAACAAGCGGCGCAGTACCGCAGGGTCACCGCCCTTCACCGCCACGCGGTGCGCGCGCTCGACCAGCGCGGCGGGCGCCACGGCGATGCCGCTCACCTGCGCCACCGCCGCGAGCGCGGCGTTGACGTCGGCGCCGCTGGCCTCCAAGCGCCCCACCGCCGTCGACGCCGCGTTAGGAGGGAGCGCGCGTGCGAGCTGCGCCTGCTCGGGGCTGATCGCCGCCGCGGCAACGAGCTGGTCTAGCAAGCGATCGACCGACACGGGCGCAGCCTACCGCCAACGAGGTCACGCTGCGAAGTGGCGTCTTGTGTTGCGACGGCAGAGCGCAGCGCTTGCGCTTCCCGGCACCTACATCCGCGGTTCACGCACCAGGGTTCGTTTCATAGCCCCGTCGCGTGCATCGCGCCCGCTCGCTCCGGGGTCATGAAACGAATGCTCGTGGTCGCCGCGGTCGCTGCGGCGACCACGATCAGCACAAGAGCGTCACGAGGGCGCCGAGGTCGTCGAGGAGGTGATCGGGGCGCGCCGCTTCGAGGGCAGCGCGCGGCGCGAAGCCCGTGCACACCGCCACTGCGACGGCGCCGATGGCGCGCGCGGCCTGCACGTCCTTCGGCGTATCGCCGACAACGACGTGGCGCCCGGGGCTCCGTTGCGCCGCCAGACGCGCGAGCTCGTCGCGGTCGGCGTGCTCATGGCCGAAGGCGCCAACGCAAAACCACGCGCGCTCGAAGCCCGCGGAGCCGAGCTTCAGGTGCGCGCAGCGCTCTTCGTTGCCCGTGAGGAGCCCTTGCGGCACGCCGGCGCGCGTGAGCGCGCGCGTGACGTCGAGCGCGCCGGCGATGGGGCGCGCGGGCGTCGCGCGCAGCTCGGCGTCGAGCGCGACCACGAGCTCATCGAAGAACGCCCGGAGACGCGCACCGTCGAGCTGCGAGGTGTCGAGCACCTGCGCCAGCACGCCGAGATCCGTGGCGCCCGCGAAGCTGATGCCATCGAGCGCGCGCGCATCTCCCCACACGCGCGTGAGCGCCACGGCGAAGGCGCGACGACCGGCGCCACGCACGTCGAGCAACGTGCCGTCGACGTCCCACAGCACCGTGGTGGCGAGATCGCTGCTGGTCATCCGGGCGCGCCGTCGGCGCGGGGGCGCAGCAGCGGCCCAGCGTAGCCCACGAGGAAGAGCAAGAACGCGAGCGCGAACGCTGCCGCCGACGGGTCGAGCAACACCGGTCGCCACGCCGCCGCCACCCGCAGTGCGAGCGCCACCAGCAGCACCAGGTACGCGACGAGTGCCGAGCGCGGCAGCACCAGGGGCCGCCCGGTGTGTCCGAGCGCCACGCGCGTCATCATGCCCAGGCACAGCACCGCGATGGCGCCGACCGCCAGCAGGTGCGTCGCGGCGGACCCAGGGATGGTGGTGGGCCATCGCCGCGCCGCGCCGAGCGCCAGCAGGCCGAAGCCGAGCGCGCCGTGGCCGACGTGGAGGATCCACAAGAGCGGCGTCGAGCGCGCGCGCAGCGACTGCCAGCCGATCATCCGCGCGAGCGTGAGCGCACCGGCAACGATCACCACCCAGGGCTCGAGCGGGGCGAGCGCGCGGTGCAGCGGCGCCGCCGTGCCGGCGAGCGCTGCCGCGGCCACGGCGACCACGGCGGCGATGTCGAGCGCGCCCGGTTGGCGCACGACGCCGCCGTGCTCGAGCACGACGTTCCTGGTGAACATCGGGATGACGCGCCCACCGATGACCGCGAGCAGCACGCAGGGCAACAGCACGGCCGCTGCGCGCATCGACGCCGCGAGCGAGCTCGAGCCGGTCCACGCGGCGACGTGGCTGAGGACGTCGGCGAGGGCGAGCAGCGCCACCAGCGTGGCGATCCCCAGGTTGCGCCAGTTGCGCGCCACGATCACGACGCGCGCGATGAGGATGGCGAGCAGCACGAGGAAGAGCGGCTCCACGCCGCCGATCCCGCGAGGGCCACCGAGCGCCTCCGCGATCAACGCGACGCGGCCCACGACGAACAGCGCCACCAGCACCACGAGCACGCGCGGCGACGCGGGCGCGCGCCCGGTCCAGTTCTTCACTGCGGTCAGCAGGAAGCCCGCGATGACGGCGGCGACGAAGCCAAACACCATCTCGTGAACGTGCAGGTCGACGCCGGTGAGCGATCCCGTGGCGTTGATCGCGCCGTGCAAGAGCGCGAGCCACCCGCCGAGCGCCACCGTCGCTGCCAGGGGTGCCAGCGCGAAGAAGGGGCGAAAGCCCGATTGCCATAGTGCCGCGCCCCTCGTTGGTGGCGGGCGGCGACCGAGCTGCAGCAAGCCGTCGGACATATTGCCCGTTGGCGCGGCGACGCGCATCGCGCAATGCCGATGCTGATCCGGCGCGTTTCGACGCCACGCGCCAATGCAAGTCCGCCGCATCGGTAGATCCCACGAGTGTCTCAGGCCCCCGACGGTCACGCGGACGTGCTTAGAGTTGAGGAGCCGGAGGGTCGTTGGGAAACAGCTCTGAACCGTACTCATGACTTCGGGAGCCGCTCTGTACGGGTCTGTGCATGCTGCCTCGTCGCAGAAGCCTTCCCTCGTACTCTTGTGCACCCACCTGGTTGAGCCAGGTTCGAGTCATCACCCGACGAACCCTCCGGCGTTTTTTGTTCCCGCTCGTGACGCCGCTCGACGGCACGCCACGGCACGCTCGTCGATGTGACCACCACCGCCCTGGCCACGAGCAAGCGCGCCCTGCGCCACGACGTGCGGGCGCGGCTGCACGCGCTGTCGCCCGAGGAGCTGCGGCGCGCCGGTGAGCTGGCGGCCGTGCCGCTCGTCGCCTGGCTGAACGATCACGCGCCTCCCGGCCCGGTGGCGCTGTTCGCCGCGCGGCCATCCGAGATCGATACGCGCGCGCTCGACGCCGGTGTGCGCGCCAGCGGGCGCGTGCGCTTGCTCCCCGCCATCGAGGGCGAGCGCTTGGTGTTTCGCGCCCTGCCCCCCGACGTCGACGCGCACGCGCTCCCCCTCGACCCCTTCGGCATCCCCACGCCGCCGCCGAGCGCGCATCAGGTGCCCTTGGTGGCGGCCGTGCTCGTCGTGGTGCCCGCCTGCGCCGTCGACCTGCTCGGTCGGCGCCTCGGCTGGGGCAAGGGCTACTACGATCGCGCGCTCGCACCCCGCTGCGCCGAGGCGCGGGCCCGCGGCACCGTCGCGCTCGTGCACGACGTGCAGGTCGTCGACGAGGTGCCGGTCGGGCCCGGCGACGCGCTCGTGGAGCGCCTGTGTACCGCCACGCGCGGGCTACGCGCGCTACCTTGAACACCGGCGCCGAAGTGCTAGCAGGGCGGCATGCCCTTCCAGCCCGTCGACGAGCAACTCGCGATCCTGCTGCGCGGCACCGTCGACGTCGAAGTGGTCGGCGAGCTGCGCCACAAGCTCGAGAAGAGCCGCGCCGAGGACCGCCCCTTGGTCGTCAAGCTCGGCTGCGATCCAACGGCGCCCGACCTGCACCTCGGGCACACCGTGGTGCTCACCAAGCTGCGCCAGTTCCAGGATCTGGGGCACCGCGTGGTGTTCTTGATCGGGGACTTCACGGCGCGCATCGGCGACCCCACCGGCAAGAGCGCCACGCGCCCGCCCTTGTCGGAAGACGCGATCCTGCAGAACGCGGCGACCTACCGGCGGCAGGTGTTCAAGCTCCTCGACGAGAGCAAGACCGAGATCCGCTTCAACTCCGAGTGGCTCGGCAAGATGGGCTTCGACGACGTCATCCGGCTCGCAGCCAAGTACTCCGTGGCACGTATGCTCGAGCGCGATGACTTCGAGGCGCGCCTGCGTGAAGGCCGGCCCATCTCGATGCACGAGCTGCTCTACCCGCTCGCGCAGGGGTACGACTCGGTCGCGCTCAAGGCCGACGTGGAGCTCGGCGGCACCGATCAGCGCTTCAACCTGCTGGTGGGCCGCGACCTGATGCGGCACTACGGCCTCGAGCCTCAGTGCATCATCACCACGCCCATCCTCGAGGGCACCAACGCTGTCGAGGTGGAGGGGCGCATCCAGGGCGACAAGATGTCGAAGTCGCTCGGCAACTACGTCGGCGTCGAGGAAGAGCCGCAGCAACAGTTCGGCAAGGTCATGTCGGTGTGTGACGCGCTCATGTGGCGCTACTACGAGCTGCTCTCCACCATCGACGCCAGCGAGGTGGAGGCGCGCAAGCGCGGGCACCCGAAGGACGCCAAGGTGGCGCTGGCCAAGGAGATCGTGGCGCGCTTCCACGGCTCTGCTGCGGCTGACGAGGCGCACCGCGCCTTCGAGGAGCTGTTCGGGCGCGGCAAGCGCAACGAGATCCCCGACGACGCCCCCACCGTCACCATCGACACCCAGGGCGCACCGGCGCCGCTGGTGCGCATCTTGGTGGAGGCCGCCTTGGTGTCCTCGAACACCGATGCGCGCCGACAGATCGCGCAGAACGCGGTCTCGGTCGATGGCGAGCGCGTGGCCGACCCCAAGGCGGACCTGCCGGTGGGCGCGCATGCGGTGCGCGTCGGCAAGACGCGCTGGGCGCGCGTCATCTTGCAGTAACGCTGTGGCAAGACCGCCGTCGCGAGCGGCCCGCGCACAGCGGCGGCACATGGCAGCTGGCCTCGCCCGCCGTGCGAAGCAAGGAGCGACGTGGCCCGACCAGACGTCGGCGACACGTGCAGCGCAGGCGCCAACGCGGCGATGGGGCTGCGCAGCAGCGTGTCTGCCACCCACGGAGAACACCACGCGTCAGCGCACCTGCTGCGTAGCCTCGAGCCACCCGGTGAATGCGCCGTCGCCATCCATGTCGACGTACAGGGGCGCCGAATAGCAAAACACGCCGCCGCCGCCGGTGGGCGAGAGCCCGTGTCCGCCGCGCGAGAGTGCCACCACCACCAGATCGCCCTCTCCGGTGGGCAACCCCGTGAGCGGGGCGCGCAGGCGCTCGACGGCGCCGCCGCCGCCGAGGCGCGGATCGAGCGCACCCGCCGGGTCCAGCACCACCTTGTCGGTGACGACGATAGAGCGCGCCATGCCGTTGACGTACATCTCGAGCGTGCCGGGCGCGACATGGCTCGGCGCCTGCAACCGCACGGCCAGCGGGTCATCGAGCTTCGCCATGGCTCCTCTGCCTGCGCGCCGCTCGTCGCCCACCAAGAGCTCGAGCAGGCAGCCCTGCCCGACCCACACCTGTTGCGCGCGCACCGCGGCGCGAGCCAAATCCTCGGACATGGCCGCGGGCTCGTCGGTGCCGACCCCGAGGAAGTTCCTCGGGTAGCCCACGCCTTCGTCGTAGTGGTGGGTGTCGCTGTTGCCCATGGCCACCACCGGCAAACCGGCGCCGAGCAGCGCGAAGTAGTCGGCCAGCGCCGGCACGTCGGAGCCCTGCTGCTCCGCCAGGGTCGACAGCGCCGCGCGTCCGTCGGGCGTGTACAGCGCGATGTCGCCGAAATTGCCGTTCACCTCGAGGCAGTCGAAGCTGCCGTCCCAGTCCTGGTAGATGGTCGGCGGATAGGTGGGCAGGCCGGGCGGGTCGCGCGCGATGCGCGTGGCGTCGACGGGGTTGAGGCGCATGGTCATGAAGTAGCCCGCGATTTGCGAGCGCGGGTGGTTGACCTGCACCAGCGGCTCGCCGGCGCTCGCACGAATGTCGGCGAACAATTGCGGCACGGTCTTCATCCAGAACATGCGCGTGCCGTCGTCGCGATGGGGATCGAGCGGGTCGCGCTGCCACGGGTACGCGTTGAAGTGCCCGATGCCCTGATAGCTGACCTCGTCGCCGGCCATGGCGAACAGGTGACGTTCGAGCCCGAAGGCGCGCACGTGCGGCCAGAAGTCGGTGACCACGTCGTGATCGGTGGCGGCCGCCACTTCTACGCCCTCGGCGGCGTTCTCGAGCACCTTGATGGCCACGGGGACCTCGGCGTCGACGCTGCCGAGGCTGTGCTGGTGAAACTCGGCACCAAGCAGGCCCGCGCTGTCGAGCTCGTGGACCAGGTGCGCGTCCACCTCCACCGAAACGCCGGCCATCACGTCGATGACCTGGTGAAAGCGCGCATGCTCGAAGCCGCGCGTGACGTACAGCGTGTAGCGACCGGGCGGCACCGCGACGTCGAAGCGGCCATCGGGAGACACCTGATACGCGGCTGCGCCATCGGCCTCGAAGTCGGCCAAGGGCGCGCGTGGCGTGGGCGCGTCCACAGGCACCAAGGTCAGCTTTGCCGGCAGCGACCCGAGCGGGTTCCCCGCCGAGCCCGAGAAGGTCGTGCGCACCACCACGTGTCCAGCGGCGCCGATGGCCACGTTGCCCACGTCGGTGGTCGCGCCCTCGGCCACCGTGATCGCCAGGTCGGCGCTTCGCCCGCGCTCCGGCGCATGCGCGGTCAGCCAACGCGCGCCCGGCGGGAGCGTCAGCTCGAAGGCGCCGTCCGCCGCGGTGCGGGTCTCGTTGACGACGTGCTCGTCGTCGCCTTCGCCCTCCCACGCGCTCACGAGCGCGCCAGGGACGGGCACGCCGCTCGGATCGACCACGACGCCGGTGAGGGTCCCCGTGGCGATACCGCGCAGCTGCCACGCGCGGCGCGCCACGCTCTCGAGCGTGCCGTCGCCCACCACCAGGTAGCGCACGAAGGTGCGCGCGCTCCCCACGGCTGCGTCGCCCGCGCACAAGGGCGCCGTGATGCCCTGGTCGACGAAGGGCAAAGTGAGATCGGCGCCGTCGCACACGAACGCGTACGACACCTGCTGGCCGCGACCGGCCGACAGGAAGGTGACCTCGTGAAAGAGCGCGTCGCTCGAGAAGCCCAGCTCCGGCGAGTGCGCATGGGTGGCGCCGCCGAAGGCCACGAAGTCGGCGCTGATGACGTTCGGCAGGGGCGCGCCCGCGTTCTCGAAGGTAGTGGCGATCTCGATGACGTCGCTGTCGGGGCGCAGGATGTAGTCGGTGAACATTCTGCCCTCGACCGGCTGTGCCAAGAACGCTGCCTGCGGTGCCAACGAGATCTCCGCCGGCGTGCCCGACACGCGCAGCACCCCGGGCTCGCCGTTCCTGCCGTCGTTCACCACCTCGATGCGCTCGACCGCGATCTCTCGACCGGCGATGGCGCTGGCATGCTCGCGGAAGGTGTCGGCGCCATCGACCTGCTCGTCGGCGCGCGCGAGGTCGACGTCGATGAGGTTGCCGCCGCGCGAGGAGAGGCCCGCGGGACGGGCCGCGTCTTGCACGATGAAGCGCACGCGCGCGTTGCCGCAGCGCCAGGCGTGGCCCACCTGAGCGAAGGCCTGGGGGCCGCCGATGAGCTCGCTCTCCCTCGTGACTGGGCCGCAGCGGACCTCGCCGGGCGCAAGCACGACGTCGAGGCGGAGGGGAGCGGGCGCGGGGTCCGCGCAGTGGCAGGCGCCCACGACGGCGCAGAGGAAGGCAGGACTGGCGCGACGCATCGTCGTCGGGCGTAGTGCCACAGAGCGACGATGCGAAGGGGGTCGACGACGGCCTGCCAACCCCCTGGTGGTCGTCGCTAGCCGGCACCCAGCGCGCCACCAATGCCCGCAGACGTCGACGGACACGCCGCATCGAACGCAACGCCGGCGGCGGCGCTGCGCGCGAGCGACGCGCTCAAACGCCGGTGGAGCAGGATGCCGGCGGGCAGCAACACGAAGCCGCCGAACAAGAGCAGCGCGCCCCAGCTCGTCGAGCTCGACGGCGCCAACGCGCGCGCCGACCACAGCAGCCACGGGGCGTGCACGAGCGCCAGCGCGGGCAACGCGGACCACGCGCGGCGGCGCCACCACAAGAGCACGAGCGCCACGCTCACCGCCGCCGCCACCACCCACACCGACGGCGCGTGCCAGGGCGCGATGCCCTCGCGCCAGACGGGCAGCGCCGCCGCGCCGAGCGCGCCGAGCGCCGCCGCCACCAGGAAGCGCGGCGGGCGTCGCCGCGCTGCGACCAGGAGCGCTGCGGTGACGAGCGCAGGGCCGATGGCGGCGCCGGCCGGGCTCGGCAGCAGGAACAGCGCGCCCAGCGCCACCGCCAGCCACGTCGAGCGCTCGCGCGCCGCTGCCACGCCGAGCACCAGGAGGACCGCGCCGAGCACGGGCGGCAGCGCACGCGGGCCAAGCGCGAGCGTGGCGTTCCACCCCTGGTAGGCAAGGCCGAGGGCGCCGATGAGCGCCGCGCCACGCAGCAGGCGCGGGAACATCGCGGCGCCTACATCGCCGAGCGCGCGGCGCGATCGTGCACGCGGGGGCGCCAGCACGAGCGCGCATCCGACCGCGAACACCGCAAGCGCCATGAGCGCCGGCAGCACGCGCCCGTCGGCGCCGGCCAGGCGCAGGTTCGGCAGGGCCGCGACGCCGAGCGCGATCACCGGCGGCAGCCAGCGTGCGCTCGGCGTGAGCTCGAGGCAGAACGCCCACTGCAAGGCGCGCCACTTGAGCGCGAACAGCACGACCCACAGCCCGCACAGCGCGCGCTCGCCCGAGGTGGCGAGCGCGCTCAGTTGCAGCGTCGGGTCGACCAGCAGCACCAGCGCGATGACGCCGAGGATGACGCCGGCGCGGTGCTCACACAGGCGCCGATACAGCAGCGCCGCCGCGCCGAGCACCAGCCACTGGTACAGCTCGAGCACGCCCGTGAGCGCCACGTCCGCTCCTTGGCCAAGCGCGCGCGACAGCAGCAACACGCCGCCGAGCACACAGAGCGCGCTGGCGGTGAAGAAAGGGTTGTATTGGACGAACCACCGCACGAGCAGCCGCGGGTGGGGCGAGTGAGGGGAGATGGTGCTCATCAAGAGCCGGCAACGTGCGATCTGCGTCACAGCTTCCCGGCGCACCTGGGGCCCGCGCGCCGCACGGCGTCATTCCGGGCCGACCAGCGCGAGGTGACGACGGAGAAACTCGAGCATGGGGTGCCACACCAGCGCCGGCGCGCGGTCGCCCACCACCAGATCGATGTGGCCGAGCGAGGTGGGCCCGTGTCGGAGCGACACCTCGAGCCAGTGCTTGTCGCGCGAGCCGGCCCGCTCGAACAGCGGCCGTGTGCCGGTCGGCGGTGCCAGGTCGTCGCTGCCGCCGGCCACCACCAGCAGGGGAGCGCGCAGGTGCGCGAGCCGCTCGGCCACCGGCACACAGCCCGCGCGTTGGGCATCGGTGGCGACGAGCTCGAGCAGGTCGGCGAACACGGCCCAGCTGTCGTCGGCGAAGCTGTCGACGAGCATGGCGACCAGCGCCTCGTCGTCGAGCTGGCCGGGCGCCCACAGCCGCACGGGCGCGGGCACGCGCTCGACGTCGAGCCCACGGCGGAGGCGCGCCAGCAGCGCGCCCCAGCGCACGCCAGCGAAGGGTCGCGCACCTCGGTGCACGGCGCGCGCGGGGCCGATGAGCGCGCGCGCCAGCCCGTGCAGCCGCCGCGGCCCCGGGAACAGCGGCGAGCCCAGCGCCACGAGCGCCGAAAGCGAGGTCGACGCCGGCGAGAGCGCGCCCACGAGCCCCCCCATGCTGTGGCCGATCCAGGCGACCTCACGGTGCTGTTCGGCCACCGCGGCGAGCGCAGCAGGCGCGTCGAGATCGACGTACTCGTGCAGGCCCGCCGCCACGCCGACGCCGTCGCGGCCGCGCAGCTCGAGCTGCCACACCACCGCGCCCGCGTCGCGCAGCCACGCGGGCAGCGAGCGCCGCGGGCTCTCGAAGCCGCGACGGTTCTGCACGAAGCCGTGACACAGCACGATGGCCGGAGCGCGGGAGGGGTCGACGCCTGGATGATGGCTGCGCTCGAGGAAGAGCGCGCGGCCGTCGGCGGCGCGCACCGCCACCTGGTGACGGCGCTCGCGACCCGACGCGGGCGTCAGATCATCGCTCCGCCCGCCGGTGCACGCAGCTCTTCGTTGCGCTTGGCGCGCTGCTCCGAGAGCGTGGTCAGCGTCTCCAGGATCTGCGGATGGGTCATGATGACCTCGTTGAACTGCTCACGGGGCAGGCGCAACACCACGCAGGGCGTCGAGGCGCGCACGCTGGCGCAGGTGCGCTTGTGCCAGAGCATCGACATCTCGCCGAACACATCGCCGTCGCGGAGCTCGGCGAGCAACACCTCGCGGCCCTCGCCGTCGACGTCGAGCACGTCGCAGCGACCAGACAGGAGCACGTACAGGCCCTCGCCCGGTCGCTCGCGCGTGATCAGGAAGGCGCCCTCGTCGACGGCGCGGGACTTGAAGCGCTCGATGAGCTCCTTCTTGTCGTTCGGGGAGAAGGGCTGGAAGATCGGGCTGGTCTTGAGCAGGTTGGTGATCAAGCGGTTCTTGTGGAAGCGCTTCATCACCTCGCCCACGGTGGGGTGCTCGCGAGTGATGTCGGCCAAGAGCTCGCGCGAGATCTCGAAGAGCATGACGTCGTCGATACACACCACGCTCGCCACGCGCGGCGCGTCTGAGAGAAGTGCCATCTCGCCGAAGAAGGCGCCGTCCGAGAGCTCCGCCAGCTCGAGCTCGGTGCCGCTCTGCGCGTCCTGGCGCCGCACGGCCACCCGCCCTTGGATGATGACGAACATCGAGCTGCCCGGCTCGCCCTCGTGCACCAGCACGTCGCCGGCCGCCGCGATGCGCAGCTCCATGCGCTCGGTGAGCGCGATGAAGGCCTCCTTGGGCAAGTCCGAGAAGAGCGGGATGGGCGGCACCTTGTCGACGTCGATGCGTGCGGGCTCGGTCAGCACCAGCACATCGCCGCCGTCATCAGCGTCGAGGATCTCGGCTGCCTCGTCGGGCTCGTCGGGCGGCAGCTCCGCCACCGCCAGCGGCGCGCCCTCTTGCGAGAGGCTCGTGCCCACGACCACGGGCTCACCCTCCGCCGACGGCGACGACGACGACGACCGCTCCGACACCGGCGAGCCCTCGCCGGACACGAAGGTGACGTCGATGGCGAGGTCGCTTGGCTCGTCCACGGACGGCGCCGTCACCGCGGCGCCCACGGTGGCCGACGCCGCCGCCAGGGCAAGCGCCAGCTCATGGCCATCGGTGCCGGCGGCACGCCCAAGCGCCTCGGCGCCATCGGTGCGCCGCCCCGGGAGCTTGGGCGCGACCTCGTGGATCACTACGGGCTGCCCCGCAGCTGTCGGCGTCGTGTGCGCAGCCGGTCCGGCACCGAGCGGGAGGCTGGCTCCGGCAGGCGGTCCCTCGTCGACGCCACCGCCAGCGCGCGGTGGCACGTGGTGCGCCGGCACGCCGCGGATGTCGGCGGCGGAGCGCTTGCCCGTGGCCAGCGCGGCGCTCATGGCCTTGGGCATCTCGACAGCGCCGGCCTCGCCGCGCCGTTTGGTCGAGAGGTCCGCCAAGAAGGTCTGCGTCTCGGTGTGCTTCGGATCGAGCTGCAGGATGATCTTGCAGACCGCGATGGCCTTCAGGAGCAGGCCATCCGCCGCGTAGCTGCCTGCGACGCTCTGGTACTCCCGCACGGCGTCGTGCGTGCGGCCGAGGCGCCCGTACAGCTCGGCGAGCTTCTGGCGCCCGGCGAGGTCCTTGCGGTCGGCGCTGACGAGCTTCTGGTAGAGCTCCGCCGCTTCCGCCACCTTGCCCCTGGCGATCAGGCGCGACGCGTCCTCCTTGAGCCTGCGCAACTTCTCGGACATCCGTCTCCCATGGGCCCGCGCGCTCCCCGCGCCGGAGCCGCGACTCTACCCAATAGTGCCTACCCGACACCACGTCCCGGCGGGTACCACGACGAGGCGGGGCCCAGCTGGCGGGTGCCCCTGCAGCGCGCGCGCCTGCGTGAGGACGAGCGCGCCGATACCGGTCGGCGTGGCATCGAGGTGGAGCGGCACCAGGTAGCGCGCGCGGGCCAGCCTGGCCAAGAGCTCTGCGTCGTCGGCGTCGAGCGTGAGCGGCGTGCCGCCGATCGCGAGCCCGAGCGCGCACACCGCGGCCACCTCCGCAGGGTGGCCCTTCGCGAACGCGGCCGCGCCCCCGTCGACGTCGATGGGCGGAGGGGCACCGGCGCACCACAGGGTGCGGCCGCCGCGGCTGAGGTGGAAGCCCACGCCGGGCCAGGTCGCCAAGGACGCCGACGGCGACACCACCACGTCGACGCCACCGACGTGGAGGCGCTGGCCCGCCGCCACCACGCGCACGCGCCGAAAACCTTGGTGCCGCAGCGCCTTGGCCACACCCTCGTCGGGCACCAGCCACGGCGCCGCACGATCGCGCAGCCGGCGCGCCGACGCCGCGCCGAACGCACCCGGCTCGCAACCCGTCACCAGCACAAGGTCGACGTCGCCCACGGCGCCGGCGTCGAACGCGGGCGCGGGCGCGGTCACGAGCCCCGGCGCGCCGAAGGCGGGCTCGAAGCTCGGGTCGACGAGCACCCGTCGACCATCGAGCTCGATGAGCATGGTGCGGTGCCGAATACGCACGAAGCGCAACAGCCCGCCCGTGCTCGCCATGGCGGGCAGCGCCGCGGCGCCGAGCCAAGGCAAGGCCAACGCGAAGGCGCGGCGTGTCACCATTGGTCGAGCCTACAGCGGGGATCGCTTGGAATGATGCGTCGCCAGGGTCGGTCGCTCGGGCGTTCCCGGCAGTGCGCCCTGTTCGCGGGGCGGCGGCCACGAGCGTCCGGCGCGACCATCAGCGGAGCCCCCGCGGTGGCGCGCACCCCTCGTGCGGGCACCTGCGCGCTTCCGTCGCTGCGCGCGCCCGCTACACTGTGCCGATGGGCGCTCGCCCGTCGGCCCTGATGCTCCGCTTGCAGCCGCTCCTGCCGTGGCTCTCCTTGCTCACGGGCATCGGCGGCGCGCTCTTGATGAACCGCACGCCCGAGCGCGCGTGGGTGGTGGTGGTGGCCGCGTTGCTCGCGTGGGCGCTCCTGGTGGGCCTGCACCTGTGGGAGCGCGTGTTGCACGAACGCGCGAGCCGCGCGCACGAGCCGACGCTCAAGGAGCGCGGCACGCGCTTCGCGCTGCTGGTCACGAGCCAGCTCACCGTGCAGCAGGCGCTCTTGTTCCCCCTGCCCTTCTACCTGCGCGCCGTCACCCTGCATCCCGGTCACGTGGTGTTCCTCATCGTGTACGCGGCGGCGCTGGCGGCGGCGCTGTGGGACCCGCTCTTTGCCGCCGTGGCCCGACGCGCGCTCACGTCGTTCTTGCTGTTCTCGTTCGCCATCTTCGCGGGGCTGGCGGTGGTGCTGCCGATGGTGGGCTTGTCGAACCGCGTGGCGCTCATCGTCGCCGGCGCCGCCACTACGCTCGGTGTGCCGGCGCTCTTGTGGATGCGCGCGCGTTCGCGCTGGCTGCGCATCGGCGCCGTCGCCGCAGCGCTGCCCGCTGCGGGTCTGTCGCTGGTCGCCGCGCCGCTCGTGCCGCCCGCCCCGCTCGAGCTCGTCACGGCCGCCCTCGGCACCGGCGTGGTCGAGCGCGAGCCCGTGGGCGTGGCGGTCTCGTTCACGCGACCCGTCGAGCTCTACTGCCACACCGCCATCAAGGCGCCGCTCGGGTTGCACGACGCGCTCTTCCACGTGTGGACGCGCGACGGTCGCGCGCTCGATCGGGTGGCGCTCGACGTGCGCGGCGGGCGCGCCGAGGGGTTCCGCACCTGGTCGAGGAAGCGCGCCACGGACCCCGGCAGGTACCGCTGCGAGGTGCAGACCGCCACGCGCCAAGTGCTCGGCCGCACCGACTGCGAGGTGCGCTGACGAGGTCTGCGCCGCAGCTCAGGGCTCGACGCCGGGCAGCGGCCCCACGATGATGGTGAACTCGGTGTCGCCGATAACGAAGCGATCACCGTCCATCAGCGTCATGCGCTCGACGCGCTCATCATCGACGACGACGCCGTTCCTGCTGCCGAGGTCGACGATCTCGAAGTAGCCACCGTCGCCGCGCAGGATGCGTGCGTGGCGGCGGCTCGCCTTCTCCTCGGTCAACACGATGTCGCAGCGCTGGTCGCGCCCGATGGTGGTCTCGGTGCGATCGAGCGGCACGCGCACCTCGGCGCTCTTGGGCCGGCGCACCAAGAGCTCGGCGCCGGTGGTGCGCCGGCGCTTCTTCGCGGCCTTGTCCGCCAGCTCGCGCAAGCGATGGGGCGCGGTCTTCTCCTCGGGCGGCGGCGCCTCGGGCACGGCCGGTGCCGGCGCGGGGGCCTCGGCGGCGGGGTGTTCGGGCTCGCTCACGGGGCCAGCATAGCCCGCCGACCCGTGACGGTGCGCAGCCGTGGCCGCGCTCATGGTGCGGGATCGATGGCCTCGGTGGCGCCGCGGCGCGGGTGGGGTAGCTCGAGCGCGGCCAAGAGGAAGGCGATGACCGCGGGGGCGTCGTTGGCGACAACGGAGCGTGGGTCGGCGGGGTTGAAGCGCGCGAAGAGCGTGGGCGCGCGCAGGTGCTGCCGCAGGGTCTGCCACAGCGTGAAGCACTCGAGCGTCACCGCCCAGGTGCCGGTCTCGTGGTGCAAGAAGTCCTCGAGCTCGCCCGTGAACATGTCGAAGAAGCCCCACTGGAAGCGCAGGTAGCGTCGTCGCTGTGCGCACCTGGCGCGCGTCACCAAACGAGCGTAGGCGCGCGCCTCGTCGACACTGCGCACGCAGGGCGGGATGAAGGTCCCCATGTACGAGTGCAGGCTGACGGCCGCGGAGAAGCGTTCGACGATGGCGAAGTCGTGCAGCGCCTTGGCTTCGGGCTCCGAGAGCGGGTGCGGGCCCCGCCAGGTGGCGCGCGCGGGGTCGCGCGAGCCGGCGATGCTGAGCTCGCGCGACCCCACCAGCCCCCACAGCGAACCCGCGTCGCCGACGGTGGGCAGCGGGAAGTTGCGGTTGAGATCGACGCCGTGATCGTTGCAGCGCAGCTCCTTGAGCGTGCCGCGGCCGGCGCGCGCCACCGTGCGCGCGAAGCCATCGACGTTGACGCACGGCAGCACCACCACCTCGGCCGCGCGCCGCAGCTCGTCGGCGCGCTCCTCTGCCAGCCCACGCAGCACCGCCATGGCGACGCGCGATCCGATGTGCTCGGGCCCGTGGATGTTGGCGTTGACCAACACGCGCGGCGCGTCCCTCGTCGTCGACGGCACACGCACCGCCCGAATGGGGCGCCCACCCACGCTGTGCCCAATGGTGACGAGAACGCCACCAGCGCGCGCGCTCAGTTGCTCGAGCTCGCGCTCGCGCTCGTCCTCGTCGGGGTAGGCGCCGAGCGCGCTCACCGGCTGCCGCCAGGGGAAACGGCGGCGATGCGCGGCACCAGGAGCGCGAGCAGCGCCTCGGGATCCTCGGTATGCAGCCAGTGGCCCACGTGGGGAACTACCAGCTCCTCGAGCGCGCCGCGCGCGACCGCTGCGTCGATGCGCGCCTGCTCGGTCGGCGAGAAGCGCGCGCCGCGCCCGGCGCGCACCACCACCACGCAGACACGGCCCGCGAGCCGGTCCACCTCCGGCCACAGGTCGGTGCGCCAGAACGACTCCACCATGGCGCGCACCGCGGCCACCTCGAATCGCCAGGCAAAGCCCTCGCCGTCGGGCCGCAGGTTGGTGGTCATCCAGCGCGCGACCGTCGACGGCAGGCCGCGCGCCCCCAGCGCGGCCTCGAGCGCGGTGCGCGACGCGATCGGCAGGGGCAGCGCCTCGATGACGCCGAGGAGGGCCTGGATGTCGCGCGCGCCCTCGGTGTCGTCCGCGCGATCGCGCGCGCCGATGGGCGCGTCGAGGAGCCACACCTGCCGCGGCGGCGCGCTCGCCATGCCGGCCCACGCGAGCACCACCTTGGCGCTGAAGCTGTGGCCAATGACCACGTCGGGCGCGCCCAGCTCCTCGAACAGGCGCGCGAGATCACCCGCGCAGGCCTCGACGTCGTGTGGCGGCAAGAAGCCGTGGGAAGCCCCGTGATTGCGCAGGTCGAAGGTGAGGGCGCGAGCGCCGGGCACGCGCTCCACCAGTCGGCGCGCGAGCCCTCGCAGGTTGTGGCCCGATCCGAGGATGCCGTGGCCAAGCGCGATCAGGCGCGGCCCATCACCCACGAGCTCGTGCGCGAGCAGCATGCTCGCACCCGTTATTGCTTCTTCTTCAGACGATCGACGAGCTTGGCGGTGCGCGCGTTGGCCGCCTTGCGCTTGCCCGCGGGAACGTCGGGCAGCTCGTCGATGCGCCCGCTCTCGACGTGCGCGCGCACTTCCATCTCGAAGAGCTGGCCCATGAGCTCGTCGGTGGCGCCGTTGGTGGCCAGCGGCGTCGAGGCCTTGACGCTGACGCCGTGGTGCATGCGCACGACGGCCTCCTCGAGCGAGCTCAACTGGGCCCCGCCCTTCGGTACCAAGCTCGTGACGCGGCGCGTCTGCGTCGCCTTCGCCTTGGTCCTGGCGGTCTGGCCGGTGGTCGTGGTCGTCGTCTTCCGGGCCATGCTCTCCCCGCCTCCGTGCGCGTGCAGCGAGCCTAGGTTGGGTGCCGCCGACACGCAAGAAATCGTCGGCGGCCCAGGCGGCGGCGCCACGCCGCCGCGACGCCATGCGCCATCATGCGCCATCAGCCGTCTGCGGCGCAGCGGAAGCCGATCGAGTCGTTGGACAGGTTGGGATCGATCCCCAGCCGTACCGTCGTCCGCACCATGTAGTCGGTGTCTGCCCAGGAGCCGCCGCGCACCGCGCGCGATCCTGTCGAGCCCTCGGGTCCCGTGGGGTTCACGGCGGGCGACTTCTGGTACCAGGTGGCCTCGTACCAGTCGGCGGTCCACTCGGAGACGTTGCCCGCGAGATCGAGCACGCCGTGCCCCGACCTGCCCGTGGGGAACGCGCCGACGGGCGCGGTGCGCGCATAGCCGTCGCCGTCGCCACGCTGGTTGAGCCGGCTGCCATCGAAGGCGCCATCCCAAGGGAACTTGCCGAAGCGCGGGGCGCGCGCGGCGTACTCCCACTCCGCCTCGGTGGGCAGGCGCTTGCCCACCCACTCGCAGAACTTGACGGCGTCGTACCAAGACACGCCCGCGATGGGGTGCTCGGGCGTCAACACGGCGCGCGCTTCCTCGTTGAGGGCCGCCGTGCGGCAGACGCGCGCGCGCACGCAGGTGTCGTAGCTCGCCACCGTCACCTCGGTCTTGTCGAGGAGGAAGCCGCGCAGCTCCACTTTGTGCGGCGGGAACTCGTCGGGCTCGGCGTTTTGCGCGCCCATCTCGAAGCTGCCCGCGGGCAGCTTGACCATGTCGGCGCGGTCCTGCAGCTCGGCGGGCGCCGAGCCCTTGCCGGTCTGCCGGAAGGTGAAGCTGGTGCAGCCCAGGGCCAGCACCGCGATCGTCAGAGAAACGACGACGAGACGCAGCATGACGTGACCTCAGGTGCCGGCGCGGTAGCCCTCGGGCACCACCAGGGTGAACTGCTCCTTGGCAAGGCCGCCGTTGACCTTGGCGTCGTCGAGCGTAACGCGGACGCGCCCCTGCGCGCCGGTGCGCTCCCAGACCTTGGGGAAGCGCAGGCCAGTCGCGGCGTCGCTGAGCTCCTCGATGACCTTGACCCCGGCCACCACCGTGCCCGCCTTGTCGAGGAAGCGCTTCTCGAGGAAGGCCCCGTCGGGCGCGCGCAAGATCACGCGCTGCTCGGCCAGGGTGTCGTCGTCGATGGGCACGGAGATCACCCAGCGCTCGCCGTCGGCGCTCTGCTCGCTGCGCGCCGTCATGCCGCGCGGACGTACCAGCGGCGGGCGCCACCCCTCGACGGTGAAGTCGGCGAACAGCGCGTTGAGCGACAACAACAGGTCTTCTTCCTTGAGGCCCTTGACGTCTTGGCGCTGCGCCATCTTCTGGGCGTGGTCGATCATGACGAGCGCGCTGCCGTCGAACGAGCTCACCTGGTCGGTGCCCACGGTCGCCTTGGTGTAGGTCGGCTGCGCGAACGCGTAGGTGAACGGCAGCGTCTTGCCGGTGCCGAGGTCGGTGGCCGAGCCGCTGAGCACGTAGTCGCGCACCACCGCGGTGCGCTGCTCCACGGCGCGCATGGCGGCCGCCATGACCGCGCCACCATCCTCGGTGGCCGGCCGACTGCAGGCGCCGGCGAGCAAGAGCGCGCCGAGGGGAAGTGCGGCACTGGCGGTACGCATGGCGGGTCCTCAGATACAAACGCGACGGGCCCGCGCATGCGGGCCCGTCGCACGAACGTTCAACGATCGATCACTTGACGGCGATGCCCATGGCCATCGCGGGCGGCAGGTTCACGATGCCGCCGGCGAGCATGAAGATCAGACCGTGCTTCGGCATCTCCATGGCGCCAAGCAGCTGCACCTTGTTGCCACCGAGCGCCTTGGCCTCGGCCACCATCATCTTGTTGACGACAGTGTCGAGGCTGGCCTCGGTGATGGTGATGAAGTGGAAAATGGCGGTGAGGCCGAGCGCGGTGCACTGCACCACGGCTACGGCATCGCCGTTGGACGCGATCGTTGCCGGGTCGACCTTGGCCGACTCGACGCTCTGGCACGCCGTCGTAAGCGCGAACGCGGCGATCACAGCAGCAAGAAGCTTCTTCATCTCGAAATCTCCGTGGCAGGCCGGGCTGGATGCCCGACGCGGGGCGCATGGTTTCTTGAAGCCGCCAAGAAAGTCAACCGTGCGCGAACCGGCGCGAGGCGCCCGACGTCACAGGACCGCGATCTCATCGATCGCGCGCGCCAGATCCGCGGCGGATCGCACCACGAGGATCGCATCGGCATGACGCGCGTAGCGCGGCAGCTCGCTGTCGCCGTAGCCCCAGGTGCCGCGCTCCTCCGGCGACAACCACAGCACGCGTCGAGCGCGACGACGCAGCTCGGCGAGCACCCACGCCTCGGGGGCGCGGTAGTTGGAGCGGCCGTCCCCCAGGATGACCACCACGGTGCGGCGCGTGATCGCGGTGCCCGCGATCGCGTAGAGGTCGCGCAGCGCGCGCCCGTAGTCGCTGTTGTTCGACACCGGCACGACGTCACCCGCGAGGATGGCCGCGATGGCGGCGTCGGGTGCGGTCGATGGCGCGTGCCCGTTGACCGAGAACAGGGCCGTGACCTCGCCCACGCGATCGACGAACACGAAGCTGCGCGTGCGCCGAAACGCGTCGGCCAGCGCCGCCACCAGCTCGAGCATGAACAGGCTCGCCTGCCGTACCGAGTCGCTGACGTCGCACACGACCACCAGGTCAGCGCGCCGCCGTCGACGACGGGCCCGTTGCACCGAGAACGGCACGCCACCCGTCGCAACGCTGGCGCGCACGGTGCGCTTGACGTCGACCTTGCCGCGGGCTGCGCGGCGCTGGCGCACGGCCAGGCGCGTGCGCAGCCGCGCCGCCAGCCGTCGCACGTGGGCGCGCAGCTCCTCGAGATCGCGGGCATCGAGGGTGCGCAGATCGCGATCGACGAGCTGGGCGCGCCGCGCGGCCACCACCGTGCGCTTCTGCAGCTCACGCTCGGCCGCGCGCCGCGCCCGGCGCCGCAGCTGCTCGAGCACCTCGGCGCCGGCGCCAGCGAGCGCGGCGCCCTCGCGATCGCCAGCGCCCCCGGCCGCGGCCGCGAAGCGCTGCTCGATCTCGTCGACGCCCAGGCGCGTCATCAGGCGCCGCGTGAAGTAGCCGATTTGCAGCGGCGAACGCAGGCCCTCGAAGTCGGTGCTCTCGATGGCCGCGTCCACCAGCTCCGCCAGCCGCTCCGGGTCGCCTGCCAAGAACGCGTCGAGCACGGCGTGGTGGGCGCCGCTCGTCAGGAGCAGCTCCGCCACCAGGCGCTCGGCACGCACGGCATCGACGCCACGGGCCAACAGGGCGTCGCGCAGCGCGCGCATCGCTGGGGCGCCCTCGTCGGGTGTTGCGCCGAAGTAGAGCTCGAAGACGCGATCGAAAATGTCGGCTTCCGCCAGCGAGCGCGACAAGGTGCACGAGAGCGTGGCGTGGAGCGCCGCGCGCGTCGCCACCGCAGCGTCGCCGAGCAGCTGCAGGGCGCGCACAGCGTCGATGAGGTCGTTGGTGGCCGGGCGCGCCCCGTTCAGGCGCAGCGCCTCGACGAAGGCGTGCAGACGCGACACCACCGCGCTCGCGCTCACGGGTCGCCTCGGCGACGAGGCGGGGCCGCGGGCGCGGGCGGCTCCGGCCGCACCTCGGTGACGTCGGCGAGCGGCAGCACCACCCAGCGCAGCTCGCCGCGCAGGTACAGCTCGTGCTCGTCGGCGCCCACCAGCACGCCGCGGTAGTCGAAGCCGTTGGCGCGCACCCGCACCTGCGCGCCCTTGAGGCCCTCGAGGGTGAAGGTGGGCAGCTGCTCGCGCACGCGGCGCGCAACCGTTTGGGCGATGGGCACCGGTACAACGTCGTGCAGCCCGTCGTCGTCGTCACCGTGGCCCATCGCTCAGCGACGCCGCGCGATCAGATCGGCCAAAAGATCGCGCTTCTCCGCGTCGACGCCAAAGAGCTCGACGCCCATGCCGGGGCGCGCGTCCTTGAGGCCGCCAAACGGCGTCACCCAGCGCACGCGCCCTTGCAGCCGCAGCGCGCGCCCCCCTGCGCGGGGGAAGGCGATCTCCACGGCGTCACCCACCTCGAGCGGCGAGGCGGTCTCGATGAACACGCCGGTGAGCGAGGCGTTCGCCAAGCGCTGCCGCTCGAGCCCGAAGACACCGCGCACCTCAACCGTCTCGGACACCGGGATGCGCGCCGTGCGCCGCGCCGACACCGGCTCAGCGTCTTCCAGGCTGGTGAGGTCGACGTCGATGGCGTCGATCATCTCGACGGGCTCGGGCTGCGCGCGGCCGGCCGCCACCAGCGCCTCTTTGGTGACCTCGCCCAAGAGGCCCTTGGCGGGCGCCGCGGCGCGTTGGCCGCTCGAGATCTTCGAGAGGAACTCGGTCACGCTCGGCGTGCCCTTCTTGCGCCTGCCGCTCGAGGTGCCCTTCTTGTCAGACGGCCTTTTGCCCTTCCCGCCCATCCGCGGCCTCCTTCTCGGTGCTCGGCTCGTCCCGGCCACCCGCCTGTGCTCCCCTGCGCGTCGCGCTCGCCAGCTCTAGTAGCTCATCGCACAGCGCCTCGTAGTCGAGCGCAGCGTGGCAGCGCGGCGCCGAGATGCACAAGGGCGTCTGCGCCCCGACGCTTTTCTCCACCTCGGCCGTCTCGCGGATCACCGACGAGAAGCAGAAGTCGCCGAACATCTCGTCGGCAGCGCGTCGCACCTCGCGGCTGACGGTTTGTCCCGCGCGGTAGCGCGTGATCAGGCAGCGGATCTCGTAGTCGAGGCCGGTCTCCTCGAAGATGTCGCGCAGCGTCTCTGCCAGCATGCGCACGCCGTGGATGGAGAAGAAGCCCACCGCCACGGGGATCAACACCAGGTCGCTCGCCAGGAAGGCGTTGAGCGTGAGCTTCGAGAGCGAGGGCGGGCAGTCGAGCACGACCTCGTCATAGTCTGCGCGGATGTCGCGCAGCCGCGTGGCGAGCGCCAGGTTGCCGAGCGTCGAGCGCACCGACAGCTCGCGCTCGGCGAGCGCCAGGCGCAGGTTCGACGGCACGAACGAGAGCGACGCGAGCTCCGGCCACGGCAGCTTGAGGGTCAGCGCGTCGAACGGCGCGCTCTTGTCGACGAGCAGCTCGTAGGTGGTGGCCGCCAGGGGCTCGGTGTCGACGCCGAGCCCCACGCCGCAGTGCCCCTGGGGATCGAGGTCGATCAACAGCGTGCGGCGGCCGCGCCTGGCCATACAGGCGGCGAGGTTCAGGCTGGTAACGGTCTTGCCCACGCCACCCTTCTGGTTGGCGACGGCGATCACCCGGGTCATCCGGGCATCCTGCCAAAACCGGCGCGCACGACCAGGGCCCTGTCGGTCGGCGGGGAGTGAAAGTGGCCGCCCATCGACCGCTGGGGCTAGATTGGCGCCATGGATGTCTTCGCGTTCCTGAAGGCGAACCCGCTCCTGCGCGGCTTCACCGACGACGGCGTGCGTATCATCCAGAGCGTCGCGGCGGCTCGCCAGCTCGAGCCAGGCATGCCGATCTTCGTCGAGCGCATGATGGGCGAGAGCCTGTTCATGCTCGCCATCGGCGAGGTGACGCTTCACGTCACCCGCAACGGCATCGAGCGCGAGATTGGCACGCTCTACGCTCCCGACAGCTTTGGCGAGCTCTCGCTCCTGCACCCCGGCCCCCGGCGCGTCACGGCCAAGACGCGCAGCCCGTCGATGGTCATCGAGATCCCGCGGCGCGACTTCGCGCGCCTGCAGCAGCAACGACCGCAGGCCTGCCTCAAGCTCGTGGTCAACATCACCGAAGCCTTCGCCCAGCGCAGCGTCGCTGGCGCGCCGCTGCTCGAGCGCCTCGTCGAGCTGCTCTGACGCTCGCCGCTGCTACTTGGGGGCGCCGCCGGTGACCGGCGCCGTCGCCGGCTTGGCCGGCTTCTTGATGGTGAACGGCACACTGACGTTCTTGCGCTCGCCGGCGAAGCGCGGCCAGCGCGCGTTCGCCAGCGCGCGCTGCACGCACTCCTGCACCGGCCGACCTCGCAGCTCGCGATTGCTCAACTTGACGTTGATGGCCTGCCCGTCCTCGGTGATGGTGTAGGCGAGCTCCACGGTGGTGGGCATGTCGGGGTTCGCTTCCACCTCCGCCTTGAGGCAACCGCCGAGCGGGCCCTTGACCGCCCCGTCCTTGAGCGGCGCCACCGCCTGCTCGTTGCTCAGCTCCTTGACGAAGGCTTGCGGCTTGTCGTCTTTGCGGTCGTCCTTCTTGTCGTCTTTGCGATCGTTCTTCTTGTCGTCCTTGCGCCGGTCGCTGCCGGTGGCGACGCGCCGATCCCGGCCACCGTCGTCGGTGCCAGGGCCGGTGTCGGTGCCTGGTGCGTCCGCGGGCGGCGGCGGCGGTGGTTTCTTGACCTCGATGGGTCGCGGCGGCAGGTCGACGGCGGCAGGCGCCTTGGCGATCCACGCCGGCGTGTCGTCCCACGGCCGAAGCACCATCACTTGCCAACCCGCCACGGCGCCGATGGCGCCGGGCACCAGCACCAAGAGCACGACGACGACGACGCGGAGCACACGCGCGCGGCTGACCTTGGCGTTGTACTCGCGCTCCTCGGCCTCGCGCCGCTTGCGCTCCAACGTCGCCTCGTAGGCTTCGCGGAACAGCGGCACCAGCTTCATCGGCTTGAAGGGCTGCCCGTCGCGCGCGATGGGCGTGTCGGCCGACAGCTCGCCGAGCTTGATGCGCTCCACCAGCACGATGGCCGTGACCGGTCCGAGCACCGTGTCGCTCTGCTTGAACAGCCACTCGCCCGCGGTGGGATCGTCGTCATCGCGGGTGGCGTGCGACGCATGCTCGACCTCCCGCAGCGGGATGCGCGGTGGCGGCTCGAGCTTCTTGATCGGGGGGGGGCTCGTGCGGACTGACATCGACCTCGGTAGCATCGCCTCTTGCGCACCCCGGTGCCAAGCCTCGCGATCCCTTGAGGCACCGGCCGTGCGCCCGTGCGGGTGTCGCACACCTACCCCCTCCCCGAGGTCGAAGCACCCCGTAGGCTCGGCCCGTGGGCAAGGACCTCTCCCGTCGCACCCAGCTGCTGATCCGCTTCGGCTACGACGGCAGCCGCTTCGCCGGCCTGCAGCCCCAAGCCCCCGGCATCCCCACGGCCGGTGCCGCTTTGCAGGCGCGCCTCGCGATCGCCGCGGGCGAGCGCGCACGCGGCCTCGCCTTCGCGGCGCGCACCGACGCTGGTGTCCACGCGCTCAGGAACGCCGCGACCTGCTTCTTCCTCGACGAGCCCGACGGCCAGGCGCTGGCGGCGCGGGTGGCGGCCCCTCGCGATGACGGCCTGCACGACGTCTTCGTGACGGTGGTGCCACCGACCGTCCACGCGCGCGGCGACAGCAGGGGCAAGCGCTATCGCTACCTCGTCGACGACCGATGTGTGGCGCTCGCGCCCCCCAGCGCGCGCAGCTGGGCCATCGCTCCCGAGCTCTCGGAGCTGCTGCTGCGCGCGGCCGCGCGCGCCCTGGAGGGGACGCACGACTTCGCTTCGCTACGCGGGGGCGGCTGCAGCGCCGCCACCACGGAAAAGACGCTGCGGCGGGTGCGCGTGGGGGGGCCCTGGGCGCTCCCGTGGGGGCGGCGCTTCATCATCGAGATCGAGGGCGACGCGTTCCTGCGCAAGATGGTGCGCAACGCCGTGGGGCTCCTGGTGGAGGTCGGTACGGGCTGGCGTCCCGTCGACGACGTCGAGCGGGTGCTCGCGGCTCGCGATCGGCGCGCCGCCGGGCTGTGCGCGCCGCCGGAGGGGCTCACGCTCCTCGACGTGGGCTTCGCGTGGCCGCGCGACGGCTCCGCGCTCTTATAATCTGATCCCTGCGTCCGGTCGCATCGGCACGGCTGTGCTTGGTCCAAGCCGCGATCGCTGCGTCGCGGGCTCGGTCTCGCCCGACGCGGACGGCCCTCCGCTGCGCCCTGCGCGCATGGCCAGGCCCTGCGCGGATCAGCGTCGGCGCCAGCGAGCGCGGGGATCAGATGAGCTCAGCCGCACGAGCGGCCGAGGACCAACCCGATGATCACCGCGACCACAGCCAGGGTCGCCAGCGCGGCCCAGGGGAGGCGCAGGGCGGCGCCAGCGCCAGCGCCCGACGCGGGCTGCGGAGGCTTCGAGAAGAACTCCTCCTCCACGCCGACCCAGGCGCGCAGGTCATCGGCGCCGGCCAGCGGGGGAGCGGGCCGCGGCAACGCGACGTGCTGCGCCAGACCGACGCTCGGCTGCGCTGCAGCGGCAGCCACCCGCGGCGCCGGCTCGCTCGACGGCAAGGGTGGCGACGGCGATGGCATCGGGCCGGGCGGCTGCGACGACGGCGCCGCGCTCGCCGCCGACGGCGGCACGGGGCTCGGCGCCGGCTCCACCTGCGGCAGCGACGACGGCAGCGCGAGGTCGTCGGCCGACAGCTCGGCCAGGGCAGCGCTCAGCGCCTCCTCGAGGCCGCCCTCGACGTCGATGATGTCGAGCCCTGGTGCCGTGGGCTTGGCGTCGGGCAGCACCAGGATGCCCTCGCTCAGGAGCTTGCCGAGCACGCGCAGTGCGAGCACGTCGTCCACGGGACACTCGGCCACCACCTGGCGCACGTCACGCTTGCCGTCGAGCAAGCGCAGCACCGGGTGGATGCCGTCGGGCATGGTCTCCAGGCGGGCCTGTAACGCGTCGAAGCGGATGGCCCAGACCCGGTCGAGCCCGCCCACCTTCTCGGCGACGCGCTCGAGCAAGGCGAGGCGCTCTGCGGCGCGCTCCAAGAGCGCTTCGGGGCGGCCGAGCATGGCGCCAGCGGTCGCGCGCGCGCGCCCTGGCTCGACGGAGATGCGTGGCGCTGACGGCAACAGCATGCGCCACAGCGCCGCCTCGCCGGTGAAGGGCCCTACGCGCGCGTCGACGACCTGCCCCTCGGTCACGTGGAGCGCGCCCACCCAGGGGCCGAGCACCACGTCGATGCGGCCGGTGAACAGCGCCTGCCCCTTGTCGAGCAGCACCTGCGCGAGCGAGCGCGTGCGGGTGGTCTCGGTGGCGTTCGCACCCGTCATCGTCACGATGGCCCCGCCACGATGACGGCCACGCTCGCCGGCCCTCGGGATGCGCATGCGAGCGCGCGCCAGGGGCGCACCTTGGCGGCACGGCCACGAGGGCGCGGCGCTTCAAAGAGAGACCTGCAAGCGCGCACGGGGACCTCGCTGCGGCAGCCTACCTGCTCGACGCCGTTCGTTGCTGCAAGGCGCGCCGGAAGGCAAGGGGCAGGGCCAAGAACGCCACGCCCATGCCGCACTTGGCGCCGTCGGCGCCGCGATCGAAGCTCACGCGCACCACCTCGACCTCGATCCACGCGCGCTCACCACCCACCTCGAGCTCGACGCGCCCCTGGGTGCCCACGGGGTCGGGAAACTGCGTGTGCAGGAATGCGCCGCCAACCGAGAGGTCGCCGAGCCGCGCGATCAGCACGCGATGGCCGCTCAGGTAGGCGGCCGCAGCGGGCAAGGGGCAGCGGCGGTGGCCGCGCCGGTTGCTGCGGGCAACGACAAGGTGGTCGGCTGCGCGGCTCGCGGCAGGCGCAGGGACACTGGTGGTAGCGGCGCTGTCCATGGTCTCCTCCTGGCGCCGCCGGTCGCCTGCGGCCTCCCGCTGCGGGCAAGGTACGACGTCGGTCGCCACCCTCACCCGGTGGTCGCCACAACGCAAAAAACCAGCCGTGGCGGCCGCGAGCGCGGCGACCCATGCGCCTACCGGAAGTTGACGCCCTCGCGGCGATCCGCACACAGTGGCGGCGTGAGCGACACCTGGGAGTGCAAGAGCTGCGGCGCCGTCGACCAGCGGAAGTCGTTCTGTGAGACCTGCGGCGCCGCTGAGCCCATCGAGAGCGACGCCGACGACAGCGCGCTGTCGCTGATGCTCGGCTTGGTGTGCGAGCGCTGCGACGCCTACAACGATCCCGGCCTGGTCACCTGCGTCGCGTGCGGTGCGCAGCTCCCCTCGGTCGACGGCTCAGGCCGCTTCCCCACCATCGACGAGCCCGCTGCCGCCGTCGCGCCCGGCGGCGAGCAAGCACCCGACGCCGTCACGCTGCCGCCGTCGGTGGCGCCTCCTGCGCCGGCAGCCGGCGTGGGCCAGGGATGGATGAGCGCGCCCGAGGGCCAACCCCTGCCGTCGCTGCTCGCGTTGCCCAAGGTCGACCTGGCGAGCATCGCTGCCCCTGCGCGCGGCGCGCCGCCAGCCGCCGCGCCGCCAGCCGCCGCGCCGTCACCCTCCGCGCCGCCACCATCGCCGGCCGCGTCGCCCGCCGCACCCGCTGGCAGCACCTGCCCCACCTGCCGCTCGGTGGTCACGCCCGCCGATCGCTTCTGCCGCCACTGCGGCCACCGCATGGACGCGAGCGCGCCACCGTCGACGATGCAGATCGCCGCCTTCAAGCTCCCGGCGCCCGGCCTGCCCTCTCCGGTCATCGGCGGCACCGCCATGATGCCGTCGTTCGCATCGCCGCCGCAGGGCCTGGCGCCACAGGGCGCCGCCGCCACCATGGTGTTTGGCGCCGTCGCGCCCGAGCGCACGCCGAAGCTGGTGCTGGTGCGCGGGCATAGCCAGATCGGCAACCAGTGGCGCCTGCAACCGGGCGAGACCGTGGTGGGTCGCAAGGAGGGCGCCGTGGTCTTCGCCGACGACCGCGCGCTGGCGCCTCGCCATTGCCGCATCTCCTGGCGAAGCGGCGAGGTGTGGCTCACGCCCGAGGCCACCACCAACGGCGTGTTCCGCCGCGTGCTCGCGCCCCTGGCCATCGGCCCCGGCGACGAGGTGGTGGTTGGCACGCAGCGCCTGCGCGTGTTGAGCGAGGCCGACCGGCTGCTGCACATGACCTCGCCCGATCCGAGCACCCGCGTCCTCGGCAGCGTGGTGCGCGCTGGGCCGGTGATCAGCCTGCTGCACATCGCGCCCGACCAGCGGGAGCACGAGGTGTTTCACCGGCACCAGCGCGTGCTCTCCCTCGGCCGCAACCGCTGCGACCTGAATTTCCCGGGCGATGGCTTCGTCTCCGAGCGCCACGCTCAGCTCACGCGCACCGACGAGGGCCCGCTGCTGCTCGAGGATCTGCGCTCGCGCAACGGCACCTACGTCCGCGTGCGCCAACCGGTGCGCCTGTCCCACGGCGACCTGCTGCTCATCGGTGACAAGGTGCTGCGCGTGGAGCTGCCCCGCTGACGCGCGAGCCACCGCAGCAGCTCATGGACAGTACATCTTCCGCTGCTGCTTCCCGACAGGCGTGTCGCCGGTGCCTTTGATCTCGTGGAACTTGGTGATCGCCTTGCAGGCAAGCTCCTTGTTCTGGTTCGGGCCCGAGCGGCCGTAGCACATCGCCATGTACTTCAGCGGGTCGGGGCAGCTCGGGAACTTCTCGGCGAGGGGCACGAACAGGGGCATCGAGGCGTCGCAGTCGCCGCCAGTGTCTGGCTGGTAGGCAGCGACGGCCTTTTGCAGCTTGGCGAGCGCAGCAGCCGAACACCCCTTCGCCGGCGGCGGGGGTGGCGTGCGCGGGCCTGCGTCGGGCTTGCCGTGCTTGATGACACCTGCGCTGCCAGCATCGCGTACAGCGGCGACACCGGCGTCCGTGACGGCGGGTCCGGCGTCGCGCGCGCCGCGGTCGATCGGCGGCGTGGCAACACCGGCGTCCAACGCGCCGCCGCCGCCGGCGTCCGCCGCCGGCGCCGGGCCCGCATCAGCCGCACCGCGCTCTCGTGGGGGGAAGATGCCCAAGGCGTAGAGCGCGCCACCTGCGACGGCGAGCACGCCGACGAAGGAGAGCGCCGCCACCTTGAGACCGCGCGTGCCACCCCCAGCCGCCGCGGGAGCTGCCGAGGGGATATCGACGATGGCACCCGCCTGGCCCGTGGGGGTCGGCGCGGTGCGCGTGGGCGGTGCCGCGTTGGCCGCCGGCGACGACGAGGCTCCCTCGCCGGGCCCGGGCGCCGAGGGGCGCGGCTGCGACTGCGAGGGCTCGTTGAAGCTGCTGCCGCGCGCGGGCGACAGCGTGCGGCCGAGCGCCTCGAGCTCCTCGGCCATGTCCGCCACGGTGGCGTAGCGCCGGCCAGCGTCCTTCTCCATCGCCTTCAAGATGATGCCCTCGAGCTGCGCGTCGACGTCGGGGCGACGCTGCCGCGGCGGCACGGGCTTCTCGAGGATGTGTTTGGTAACGATGCCGATGGGCGTGTCGGCAACGAAGGGCAGCTCGCCCACGGCGAGCTGATACATGACCACGCCGAGCGCGTAGATGTCGCTGCGCGCGTCGAGCTGCAGGCCGCGCGCCTGCTCTGGGCTCATGTACTCGGGCGTGCCGCACACCATGCCCGCCTGCGTGAGCGCCTGCGCGCCCTCTGCGGAGTCCTGGATCTTGGCGATGCCGAAGTCGAGCACCTTGACGAAGTCCCGCTGTCCGCGGCGGTCCTCCACCATGATGTTCTCGGGCTTGAGGTCGCGGTGGATGACGTTCTGCTCGTGCGCCTCGGTGAGCGCCGAGCACACCTGCACCATGATGCGCGCGATACGCTCGGCCGGCAGCGCGCCCTGCTTCTTCAAGACCGAGAACAGGTCTTGGCCCTGGAGGAACTCCATGGCCATGAAGACGATGCCGCCCTCGTCTTGGCCGAAGTCGATGATCTGGATCGAGTTCGGATGGTTGAGGCGGCTCGCCGCCTTGGCCTCGCGCTGAAAGCGCTGCACGAGCTGCGGATCCTCGCGAAACTGGTCGTGCAGCACCTTGACGACGACGGCCTTGTCGAGGCTGAGCTGGCGCGCCTTGTACACCTTGCCCATACCGCCCACGCCGAGCAGCTTCTCGATGCGGAACTTGTGGGCCACCACTTTGCCCATGAGTGGGTCTGCATCGGTGCCGAGGGTCTGCTGGCGTGGCTGCTCCGCACCGCACTCTGGGCAGAAGCGCGCGTCGTCCCGAATCTCGGTGCTGCAGACGACACAACGAGCCACGAAGGGCCTCCCGCCGGCCCGGAATAGCACGTGGCGACACCTTTCGGCACCTCGTACGGTGATGGGCGTTCGCGTACCCTCAAGGAATCCGCGTGCTCGCCCTGCTTTGCCTCCTCGCTGTGCAAACGCCACCGCCAGACCCGGCGGGCGAGCCGCCCCCGCCACCGGCGCTCCTCGACGACTCTGCCGACGGGCGCGTCGACGCCCCCGTCGGCGATGACGCGCCACCGGCGGCACCAAGCGCGGCCACTCCCACGCCCCCGCCCGACGCTGCGGCGCGCCGCGCGCCAGTGGTCGCACACCGTGAGCCGGGCTTGCTGCCACGCCCGGTGGCCGGCGGTCTCGCTGCCGCCGCTGGTGCCACCTTCGGGGGCGCCCTCGGCGCAGCGCTCGTGGTCTGGGGGGCGTACCTGCCAGGCGTCGAGCCCATGTTGCTCGCCGTCGGCGCGCTGGGCGCGCCCGCGCTCGCGGCCTTCTTCGCGGGCGCGGCCTTCGTGGCGTTCGCCATCGAGGAGCCTGCCGTCGAGGATCTGGGCCTCGTTGCTGGCTGCACGGCCATCGGCTGCCTGTCGATGGCGCTGCTCGCGGGCGGCCTGGTGGGTGGTGGCAGCCTGTGCTCGCTCGGTACCGGGTGCACCACGGCGCCTCCCTGCTGTGGCGGCGCGCCGGGGCCCTCGCCCGTCGACGCGGGCGAGGGCGACCAAGCGGTGCTGTTCGCGACTGGGGGAGGCGGCATCGGCGCCGCGGTCGGCCTGGGCATCGGCTTCCTGTTGGGCCTCACCGCGATCGACACGCAGACCGGCGACCCGGTCCAGGTGATGGCCCTGAGTGCTGGCGCCGGTCTCCTCGTCGGTTCGCTGGCGGGCGGCGCCGTCGGCGGGGTCATCGGCGGGACGCGCGACGACAGCTCGTTCGCGCGTGCACGAGCGCGGCGCGCTACGAGCCGCTCGGCGCCTGGCTCAGCAGATAGGCCTCGATGAAGCCCTGGATGTCACCGTCGAGCACGGCGTCGACGTTGCCGACCTCGTGGCCCGAGCGGAGGTCTTTGGCCAGGCGATAGGGCGCGAGCACGTAGTTCCTGATCTGCGAGCCGAAGCTCGCCTCCATCTTGGCGGCCTCCGCCTTGTCCTTCTCGGCCAAACGCTTCTTCACCTCGATGTCGTACAGGCGCGCGCGCAAGAGCTTCATGGCCAGCATCTTGTTCTGCAGCTGGCTGCGCTCTTGTTGGCAGCGCACGTAGAGCCCGGATGGCTTGTGCAGGATCTGCACTGCCGACTCGGTCTTGTTGACGTGCTGGCCGCCGGCGCCGCCCGAACGCATGGTGCTGATCTCGAGGTCGGCGGGGTTGATGTCGATGTCGATGTCGTCGGCGATCTCGGGCACCACCGAGACGCCCGCGAAGCTGGTCTCGCGCTTGCCTGAGAACGGCGAGATGCGCACCAAGCGGTGCACGCCCTGCTCCGACTTCATGAACCCGTACGCGTTCTCACCCTTCACCATCACGGTGGCGCTCTTGATGCCCGACGGCTCCGCCGGGATGACGTCGACCACCTCGACCTCGAAGCCGCTGCGCTCGCCGAAGCGCTTGTACATGCGCAGGAGCATCTCGGAGAACTCCTGCGCGTCGGCGCCGCCCTGCCCCACGTTGATGCCCACGATGGCGTTGTTGCCGTCGTTCTTGCCGCGCAGCATCCGGCGCAGCTCGAGGGCGCGCACCTCGGCGGCGACCTTCTGCGTGTCTACGTCGAGGTCGCGGAGGGTCGGCTCGTCGTCGCCCGCCATCTCGAGCAGCTCTTTGAGATCGGCAACGCCCTTGGCGGCGCCGGCGAACGCCTTGATGGCGTTGTCGAGCTCGGTGCGCTCGCGCTGCACGACCTGCGCGCCCTCGGGTTTGTCCCAGAAGTCGGGTGCGCTCATGCGGTCGTCGAGCTCGGCGACGCGCGCGCGTTTGTGCTCGATGTCGAGCGGCGCCTCGAGCGCGGCCACGCGCGCGCCCAGGTCGTCGAGCGTGCGCTTGAGGTCTGCTGCCAGGTTCGCTGCCGCGGTTGCCATGAATTCGCCGTGATCCGTGGTGGCCAGCGTGGGCCGGTGGTGGTCAGTGTGGGTCAGCGCGGCGCTGCCGCAAGGGGGCTCGCGTCGTCGAAGTCGAGGGGCGCCAGCGCGCGCGTGTATGCGGCCGCCCGCCGGCGCTGCACCACCACGAGCGCCACGCCCGCCGCGGTGACGCCGAGCATCCAGGGGGCGCCGAGCGGCGCCGCCAGCACCCCCACCACGGCCGCGATGGCGCCCACCGCCAGGTGCGCCTTGCGCCCCCAGGGTCGCCCCGACAGCGCGCCCACGCCGACCAGGAGGCCAGCCAGCACCGTGAGGAGCGCGCGCGTGGCGTTGCCCTCGTCGCCGCTGACGCCGGGCACGAGCAAGAAGTACACGGCCCCCGCCAGCGCCAACAGGAGCCCACCGGCGCCGAGCACGTTGTCGAGCTGGGGACGTGCGCGCGCCGCCACGTCGCGGCCGAGGATGGCGATGAGCCACGCCACCAAGAGCAGGAGCACACAGGGCAGCGACAGCCACTCGCCGAGGAGCGTGTACAGGGTCCACGCACCGGTGAGCGGCACGTCGGCCACCACGGCCGCGTGCGTGTAGATGCCGGTGACGTCGTGCAAGCGGCCGCGGGTGTCGACCCACCCGGACTTGCCGGTGTTGGCCGCCCGCACCACCGGCATGCCGCTCTCGATGGCGCGCAGGGCGTAGAACAGCAGGTGCTGCGTGGGCGCGCTCGAGATGCCGTACCAGCCGTCGTTGGTCACGTTGACGTGGAGGTCGGCGCCCGCGTTCTTGAGCGCGCGCGCGATCTCGGGGAACACGCCCTCGTAGCAGATGGTGACCGCGAGCTTGAGCTCGCGCGCCACGCCGCGGTCGTCGGTGAAGCGCACCGGCACGGCGCGCCAGACCTCGCCGGGCACGGTGCCGCCAATGGGCACGATCTGCCGCACGAGGGCACCAAAGGGCCACGGCACGTACTCGCCGAAGGGCACCAGGTGCTTCTTGTCGACGCGCGCCTCCACCTTGAGCTCGGGCCCGAGCACGAAGGCGCTGTTGTGCCGCAGCTCGGTGCGCTTGCCGTCGATGGTGACGGGCTCGTAGGCCACCGCGCCCACCACGCCGACCTTGGGCGCTGCCTTCCCCGGCGCCACCACGCGCGCCTCGGTGAGGGTCGCGAGGTCGCGGCGCAGCCGGATAGGGAACGCGGCCTCGGGCCACACCACCAGCTCGGCGCCCTTGGCGAGCGCCTCGTCGGTGAGCGCGTGGTAGCGATCGAGCACCTTGCGGCCGGTCCAGGTGTCGTGGTTGCGGATGCCCTGCTCCACGTTGCCCTGCAGGAGCGCGACCCTGACCGTAGGACCGCCCGCAGGCTCGGTGGCGAGGCGCGCGGCGCCAAACGCCACCCAGGCGAACAGCACCGCGCCCACGCACGCGAGCGACCAGCGCGCCCGACCACGGCGCGCGACGAGCTCGGCCAGGGCGGCGCACACGAGCGCCGCCAGAAACACGAGCCCGTGCACGCCCGCGAGCGCGGCGGCCTGGGCGAGCAAGGGCACCGTGGCGAAGGAGGTGCCCACGTTCGACCACGGGAAGCCACCGAGGGGCCCGAAGTTGCGCAGCGTCTCCACCGCGGTGAGCGCCACCGGGAACACCAGCCACATGGGCAGCGCGCGGCCCCGGAAGCGCAAACGCCCGACCAGCACGCGCGTCACCGCGTAGGCCGCGGCCACGTACGCGGCGATGGCGCCGGTCAGGATCGAGAGGATGGCCCAGCTCACGAGGAGGGGAATGCGGCCAAAGACCACCATGGCCACCACCAGCCACTGCAGGTTGATGGTGAACTGCACGAAAGAGGCCAAGAAACCTAGCCAATACGCACGCTTGGGGCCCGCGCCCCGTAGCGCGAGCAGCACCGGCACGAAGCCGACGAGGGCGAGCAAGCCGGAGAGCCCCGTGGGGTCGATGGGCTCGTCGCCCAGGGCCTCGATGACCAGGGGCTGGCTCAGGCCGAGCATGAGCCCGGTCAAGACCGCGAGCAGCACCTGGCGCCGGAGCGGCTGCGGGCCAGGGGCCGTGCCTGCCACGGGCGATGCGAGGGCGGCCGTCGACGAAGCGGGGGCAGCCGAGCCGGGTGACGCGCTTTTCGACCTGCCCATCCGGGCGCGTTATATGAGTGGTCACGTCGATGAAAGAGGCTCGCCGACTCCAGCGGACCGCCACCGGGCTGGCGGCCCTCGTCGCCCTGGCGGCGAGCGCGTGCGCGCACACCGTCGTGATCGAGACCGAGCCCCAGGGCGCCGCCGTGGCCATCGACGGCACCTACGTGGGCAATGCGCCGGTGGTCGCCGATCAGCGCACGGGCATCGGCGGACGCATGCGCCTCGAGGTCTCGGCCGACGCCTACGAGACCGCCACCGTGGTGGTCACGCAGAGCGAGTGGTTCTGGTGGCCGGCGCTCATCGCCGCCACGCCGCTCTTGGGGCTCGGCGTGGTGTGGGTGCCGTTCATTGGCCCCGTCATCACGCTGACCTGGGCGCTGGTGACCAGCCCCACCTTGTTCGCGCTGGCGTTCATCCAGCGCTATCCCGAGCGCGTACTGGTCACCCTGCAACCGAGGCTCTTGAACGGGCTCCCGCAGCCCTCCGACACCTGGCTCATCCCCGACGACTACGATCCGAATCCGCCGCCGCTGCCGGCGCTGCCAACGCCCCTGCCGAACCCCACCGCCGTCGAGCCCGAGCCCCCGCCCGATGCATCGTCGCCTCCGTATTGAACTGCTCCTCCCCCCGGTCGAACCACGAGCCCATGCCCCGTCACCTCTCTGGAATCCAACCCTCGGGCCTGCCGCACCTCGGCAATTACTTCGGCGCCATCGCGCAGCACGTGGCGGTGTCGACGACCGCCGATGCGGCGCAGCAAGACGCGCTGTTCTTCATCGCCGACCTGCATGCGCTCACCTCGGTGCACGATCGCGCCGTGCTCGAGGAGAACGTGCGCTCCATCGCCGCCACCTACGTGGCGCTCGGCCTCGACACCGAGCGCGCGGTGTTCTTTCGCCAGAGCGACATCCCCGAGGTGACCGAGCTCCTGTGGCTGTTCTTGACCGTCACGGGCATGGGGCTCCTCGAGCGCGCCCACAGCTACAAGGACAAGGTGGCGCGCGGCCTGCACGCCAGCGCCGGGCTGTTCACCTACCCGGTGCTCATGGCCGCCGACATCGTGATCTACGACGCCGACATCGTGCCCGTGGGCCACGACCAGATCCAGCACGTCGAGATGGCGCAGGACATGGTGACGCACTTCAACACCACCTACGGCGGCGAGTTCTTGAAGCGCCCCGACTGGCGCCTGTCACCCACGCCCAAGGTCCCCGGCACCGACGGCGCGAAGATGTCGAAGAGCTACAACAACGCCATCTGGATCTTCGACGAGGGCAAATCGCTCAAAAAGAGCGTCAACGCCATCGTCACCGACTCGCGCCTCCCAGAGGAGCCCAAGGACCCCGACGGCATCAACGCCTACGCCTTGCTCGAGCTCTTCCTCGACGAGGCGGAGCGCGCCGACTGGCGCGCGCGCATCCAGAAGGGCGGCGTGGGCTACGGCCACCTCAAGGGCGCCCTCATGGAGAAGATGGACGCGCGCTTCGGCCAGGCGCGCGGCGCGTACCAAGAGCTCATGCGCGCCGAGGCTGGCCAGCGCAGGCTCGAGGACACGCTGGCGCGTGGCGCCGCGGCAGCGCGGCCGCTGGCGCAGGCGACGCTGGCCCGCTGCTTCGACGCCGTGGGCATGGGAAACGCTGGCCGCAGGCTTCGGCGGAGCTGACGATGTTGACTTGGACCACCGGTTCCACGGACAAAGGGTGCGTGGTCTTCGTCGAGGGGCTGCCATGATCAAGTGTCCGAACTGCGCGCGCGATAACGCGGACAACTTCAACTTCTGCCTCGACTGCGGCTACGACCTGAAGGCGCTCCGCGAGGCCTTCTCGCCGACGACGGTGGCGCCCTCGAGCCCACCGCCACCGCCACCGCGATCGCCGTCGACGAGCAGCGCCGCCGGTGTCGGCGCACCGCCGGCGCGCTCACCGTCGTCGATCGACGCCCCAGGCGTTGGCGCACCACCGGCGCGCACGCCGTCGACGAGCGGCGCCCTGGGGGTGGGCCCGCCACTGGCTGGCGGCGTGGACAGCGGCCCCGTGGCACCGGCCCCGACCCTGCCTGCGTCGCCGGTGGGCTGGCCGCCACCGCCGGCGTCTCCACCGGTGAGCCGCCCGCAAGCCCCGCCGCCGACTGCCTCGGCGCCCCCGACACTGCCGCCGAGCGGCACGCAGGGTCCGCGGCCCGCGCCCCCCTCGCCGGTCACCATCCCGCCCACTGCGCAGTCGTTCGCGCCCAGCGCGCTGCCGCCGGTAGCACCGCCGCCGAGCGCACCGCTCCCGTCCGTGAGCGCGCCGCCGAGCCCGTCGGTGCCGACCACCATCGCCCCGCAGCCGGTGGCCGGGCTGCTGTGCCCCGCCTGCGGCTACCAAAACGCGAGCACCGTGAAGTTCTGCGGTGAGTGCGGCAAGCGCCTCGACGGCGGATCGCTCGCCCCCGCGGCTGGCGACGGGCCGCGCACCATGTTCATGCACGCAGCGTCGAGCGGACCGGTGGTGCGCGAGCCGGTGTGCCGCCTTGTCACCATCGACCAGACCGGGCGCGAAGGCATGACCTTCACGCTGCGCACCGGCGACACGGTGTGTGGCCGCACCAACGGCGTGGTGCTCTTCGACGACCCCTTCGTCTCGCCAACGCACTGCCGCTTCACCTTCAACGCGGGTCGCTTGGTCGTGCAAGACGCGGGCAGCCTCAACGGCGTGTACCTGCGCGTGCGCGGTGACCGCCCCTTGGCCGACGGCGACTACCTGCGGGTGGGCCGCCAGCTCTTCCGCTTCGAGAGCCTGGCCAACGCGGCCATCCAAATCGCCAAGGCCGACGGCGACGACGCAGCCGTCTGGGGCAGCCCCCACCCCGGAGCGTTCGGCCGGCTGCTCCAGATCCTCGACGACGGGCGCACCGGCGAGATCCGTCTGTTCTCGGGCGATCGCTGTCAGCTCGGCCGAGAGCACGGCGACATCGTGCTCCCGTCGGACGGCTTCATCTCCGGCAAGCACTGCGCGTTCCTGCGCCAGGGCGCCGACGTCCTGCTGCAAGACCTCGGCTCTTCGAACGGCACCTATGTGCGCGTGCGCAGCGAGGCCGAGGTGAGCAACGGCGACTTCCTGCTCGTGGGCAACCAGATGCTGCGGGTTGAGATCGTGTGACGCTGGCCGACACCTTCTCGGATGCCTTGGCGCGCGCCGCGCGGTCGTCATCGTGCGACCGGGTGCTGGTGGTGGGCGCGTCGCTGGAGCTCGCCAAGCGTCTGCGCGCGGCGCGGGCCAAGGTGGTGTTCGCCTTGCACGACGCCAAGCTGGCCCACCTGGTCTCGGACGCGGGCTTCACGGTGCTCGGTGTCCCCGACGTCCGCGGCTCACGCACCGACCGCCTCAAGAGCGCGCTCGTCGCCGCCACCAACGCCGGGCTGGTCGCCATCGACGAGCGCGTGGCCGTCGCCATCGTCCGTGACGACGGCGAGCTCGACATGCTCGTGCAGCTCACCGCGCGTGACGTCGCGCTCGAGCACGCAAGCTTGCACGTGGGCCGCTTGACCACGCGCATCGCCGCGCCCTTGCTCGAGGTGCTGGTCGATCTAGCGCTGCGCATCGGGCGCGAGGGTTACGAGGGCCGGCCCGTGGGCACCCTCATCGTCGTGGGCGACAGCACGCGCGTGATGGAGCAGAGCGCGCCGCTCACGCTCAACCCCTTCCAAGGCTACTCGGAGCAAGAGCGCAACCTGTTCGACCCCGAGGTGCGCTCGGCCGTGCGGACCTTCGCCATGCTCGATGGCGCGTTCGTCGTGCGCGAGGACGGCGTGGTGCTGGCCGCGGGGCGCCACATGCGCGTCGTGGCGGCGCCCACCGAGCTGCACTTGGGCTACGGCGCGCGCCACGTGGCCGCTGCGGCCGTGACCATGCAGAGCGAGGCCATCGCCATCGCGGTGTCGCAGTCGTCAGGGAAGGTGCGCGTCTTCGACCGCGGCCGCCTGATCCTCGAGCTCGAGCCGGGATCGCGGCGGGCGCCGCGACCCCCGGACGAGGCGCCGCGCAAAGCGCCCCGTCGCCGTGGCCGCGTGATCACGGACACGCCCGGCTGAGGGAGCGCTGAATCGCCGACGCCGCCGCACGTCACTTTTCTCTCGCCAGGAGCAGCGCATGCGTTTGCCCGTCACCGCCAACAACCTCGCCGCCCGCACGCTGTACGCGCTCGCCGTGGCGGCCGCCTTGGCGATCTTGCCGGCGGGGCCTGCGAGCGCGGGTACGAGCAAGTCGCCCGACCTCTCGAGCCCCGACGAGGACGACGACAGCGACGAAGATGACGCCACGCTCACGCCGGAGGAGCGCAAGAAGCGCGCGATCGAGCGCGCCAAAGAGAAGGCCAAGAAGAAGGCCAAAGAGCGCATCCGCGACAACGACGGCGACGAGGACAAGGGCGAGGAGGACGACAAGCCCAAGGGGAAGGGGCCCGAGAAGATCCGCAACCCCGACGACGGCGGCGACGAGGGCAAGGGCCCACGCGACCGGGTGCGCCGCGGCCCCGACGACGTACCGAAGAAGGTCATCACCCCGCCGCGCAAGGGCAAGCGCCCCGGCGACGATGACACCGACGATGGCCGTGACGACGACGATGACAACGACAGCGACGTCGACCGTCCGAAGAAGCCATCGAAGCCGAAGAAGCCGCCGCCTCCCGACGAGCGCCGCGATCGCGAGCCCGGCGGCGGCGGTGGTGGCGGCGGCGGCAGCGGCGGCTGTTGCGGAGGCGCTACGGCGGCCCTCGGCTGTGGCGGCGCCATCGTCGGCGGCGTCGGCGGGCTCTTGGCGGGCGCCGCCATCGGCGCTGGCATCGGCTACTTCGTGGCGCCGGGTGATCCCCCAACGCCCGCGGATCAGGCCGTGGCCGCCGGCACCGGGGCGGTGGCGGGCGCCGCCATCGGCGGCTTCTTTGGCGGCGTGGTCGGCTTCGGCATGGGCATGGCGATGGCTGGCGCCATCGGCGCCGAGTAGCGCCGGAAGACGAGGCCGAGCGGGCCGTGGATGAACAAGAGCTAAGGGCCCGCGAACGGACAACTCAATCGTCCTCGCGAGCGATCCATCGTCGCTGGCGGCGTCGCGCCTCGCTCGCGATCACCGATCGACGTGTCCGTTCGCGGGCCCTAACGGAAGCGCCACCGTTCCAAGCTCATGGCGTTGATCTCGTGGTAGCGGCCGTCGGCCCAGTGCCACCCGTAGCGCCCGCGGTCGACGAAGCCGAGCTTGCGATAGAGCGCAATGGCCTGGGCATTGAACGCGAACACGCCCAGGCGCACCTCGTCGAGCCCTAGCTCGGTGAAGGCGATGACCAGGAGCTGGCGCAGCGCGCTCGCACCCACACCGTGCCCGCGCGCGTCAGCCTCGCCGATCTCGATGAAGCACTCGGCGCTGGCCGCCCCCGGCTGCCATTCCTTGATGCCGATGTTGCCCACGTGCGTCCCGTGCAGCTCGATGGCGAAGCTGCGGCGCGATCGATCGTTGACCAGGGTGTCGAGGTACTGGTCGGCCTCGGCCGTGGTGTAGGGCGCGAGCGGACCGTGTTCGGGACCGGGCACCACCACCGTGAACCGAATGAGGCCCGCGTCGGCCATCCAACGTCGCACGCGAGGGGCGTCCGAGAGCGCCAGGGGGCGCAGCCGCACGGCGCGGCGGACTGGGGCGATCGTCTGCGCGGTCACGCCCCAAGCCTACTCCGCCCGCAGGCCTGCGCGCGGCGTCGATGTGCGTGCCGGTAGTCACCGCCTTTGCGTGCGGGATTCGTGCGGGGCGGTGGCTCGTTTGCTATCAAAGCTCTGGCCCGGCCACGACGGCGGACGGAGGGACCATGTTGTTGATCGCCATTCTGCTCTCGCTCGCGTCCTTCGTCGCCGCGCCGACCATCGCGGCCCGCATCATGGGCCTGCAGGGCGGACTCGGGCGGGGCGCCCTCACGGGGCTCGTGACGCTCGGCCTCCTGCAGCTCACCGGCTTGGTGGCCTCGGTGCTCGGCCCCCTCGGCGACCTGCTGTCGCTGCTGCTGTTCCTTGCGGCGTGGTACCAAACCGTGAAGGTCGTGTACGGCACCGACCCGGCGCGCACGATGGTGTTCATGTTCTGGCACTTCTTCTTCGTGCTCTTGGCCGCCTCGTTCATCGCGCTCATCATCGGTCCCAACGGTGTCTCGTGGTGGTGGCAGGGCTGAACGGCTGACGAGGTCTTTCTGACGATCCGCTGTATGGTCGTGCGGTGAGCCAGTCTCCCGAGCTTCCTGACCCGTCGTTTACGCCCATCGATCGTGACCTGCTGGCGGCCCTCGACGCCGACGAAGAGGGCATGCTCGAGGCGGCGGACGCCATCTACACCAACCGTGACCTCGACCTCGCCCACATCAAGGCCGTGGGCTTCGACATGGACTACACGCTTGCCATCTACCGCAAGCAGCCCATGGAGCAGCTCCAGTACGACCTCACGCTGGAGCGCCTCGTTGGGGGCGCCGGCTACCCCGATGAGATCCGCACGCTCAAGTACGACCCCACCTTCATCGTTCGCGGCCTCATCCTCGACAAGAGGAACGGCCACCTCATCAAGATGGACACCCACGGCCGCGTGGCGCGCGTGTTCCACGGGCGTCGTCGACTGAACGAGGAGGAGATCCGCGCCAACTATCGCAACGCGAAGATCCGTCTGTCGTCGACGACCTTCGCCTCCGTCGACACGCTGTTCTCCATGCCCGAGGCCTGCCTCTACGCGAACCTCGTGGAGTTCTTCGAGGCCCGCCGCAACGACGGCAAGCCGCTCGCGCCCGTGGAGCTACCCGCGCAGCCCGACGTGCAGTTGTTCGGTGGCATCAACACGTGGAAGCTGTTCGACGACGTGCGCAACGCCATCGACGACATCCACCGCGACGGCACGCTCAAGAACATCATCATGGCCGACCTGGCGAGCTACTTCGTCGTCGACCCAGGGTTGCCGTTGACGCTGCACAAGCTGCGCTCGGCGGGCAAGAAGCTGTTCCTGCTCACCAACAGCTACTGGATCTACACGCACGCGGTCATGACCCACCTGCTCGCCGGTCAGCAACGCGAGTACGCGTCGTGGCGGCAGTACTTCGATGCCGTCATCGTGGGCGGACGCAAGCCGCGCTTCTTCACCGAACGCGATCCCTTCCTCGAGGTCGCGCCCGTGGAGACGAGCGAGCAGGTGATCGGCGAGGTCAACGCCGAGCGCTTCGAGCGCGGGCGCGTCTATCAAGGCGGCAACATCGAGGCCTTCGAGCGCATGGCGCAGGCCCAGGGTGAGGAGATCCTCTACGTCGGCGACCACATCTTCGGCGACATCTTGCGCAGCAAGAAGGACAGCCGTTGGCGCACCTGCTTGATCGTCGAGGAGCTGGCCGACGAGGTGAAGGGCTCGCTCACCGGCAGCGAGATGATCGAACAAATCACTGCCCTCGACGACCGGCGGCATGCCATCGATGACCTGCTCGGTCAGCGGCGCGCGCTGCTCGACCGCATGGAGACCTCGTTGGGTCTTGGCAACGGGCTCGCCCCCGAGTTCAAGCCGCGCCTCGAAGACGCTGCCAAGCGGCTCCGCAAGGAGATCGACGTCGCCAAGCGGGTGTTGCGCGCCCTCGACCGCGAGGCGTTCGAGATCGGCGATCGTCTCGACAAGCACTTCAACGTGTGGTGGGGCCGCTTGCTCAAGAGCAACAACGAGCTGTCGCGCTTCGGCGCGCAGGTGGAGCTCTATGCCGACACCTACACCTCGAAGGTGTCGAACCTCCTCCGCTACAGCCCGGTGCACTTCTTTCGCGCGCCCCGTGAGCTCATGAGCCACGACGTGGCGATCTCCAAGCGCGGCGCCAAGCGCTAGCGAGAGGTGCAGGCGGAAAGCGCCAGCTCTTGCTACAGGCGCGCCTCCACGTAGCGCTGCATCTTCTTGAGGCCCTGGACCTGAATCTGTCGCACGCGCTCGCGCGAGAGCTGGTAGCTCCTGCCGATCTCCTCGAGTGTCTCGTCGTCACCACGCTCGAGACCGAAACGCCGCGTGATGATGTCGACCTCCATGGGCGAGAGCTTGGTGAGGCAGCGACGCACCCACTGCTCCTCGTCGACCTGGATGACCCGCTCGTCGGGCAGCGCGTCGTCCTCGTCGCAGATGACCTCGCCGAGCGTGCGTTCCTCGTCGTCACCCACGGCATCATCGAGCGACTGCGGCTCGCGCGGCACGGCGCGCATCACCTCCTCGAGCTTCTCACGCGGCGTGCACAGCTCGCGCGCCAGCTCGTCGATGGTGGGGTCGCGTCCGAGCTGGCGCTGCAGATCGCGCGTGGCCTTGGCCATCTCGCGGCGCGCGTCGAACACGTGCACCGGCAGGCGCACCTGCGCGCCCTTGTTCATGATGGCTCGCTCGATGGCCTGCCGAATCCACCAATGCGCGTACGTCGAGAAGCGGAAGCCCTTCCGGTGATCGAAGCGATGCACGCCCTTGATGAGCCCGAGGTTGCCCTCTTGGATCAGGTCGATGAGCGGCAGGCGGTAGTGATGGAAGCGCCGCGCCACGCTGACGACGAGCCTGAGGTTGGCGCGCACGAAACGGTTGCGCAGCTCCAGTGCAGCGCGGCGCAGCGCGCGCGCGTCGTTGGCGATGGCGCCCTCGGCCAGCGCGACGGCCTGCTCGACCAGTCCGCGGTCGTCGTCGAGATCGCGCAGCGCCTCGGCGACACGCGCCAGCGCGCTCTCCGGCGCGGCGGTGCGCAGCTCGGCCAGCGCCGCTCTCGTCGCGTCGTCGAGGTCGTGGGCCAGCGCGTGGCCACCGACCAGCTCGCGCACCGCCGCGACGCCGAGCAGGCGCTGCCAGCAGCGCACCTCGGCGTCGCGGAAGCGAGCCGCGAGCTCGCGCTCGTCTTCCGGCGACAGCAGGGGGACGCGCCCGAGCGACGACAGGTACTCCGAGAGCAGCTCGTCGCGCCCGGGGTCGCGCCGCGACTTCTTCGCCGTGGGTTTCAGGAGTGGCGCGGGGCGCGCGCGGCGCGGGCGCGCGTCAAGCCGCAGCACCGCGCGCTCGAGCGCCGGCGCCTCCCCGGCGCGCTCATCGGCCAGCAAGGCCGCGGCGTCGAGGTCGATGAGCTGGCCTGCCGGATGCTCTGCGCGCGCCTTTTTGACGGTGCTGGTCATCGCTCCTCCATGGTCCGCGCGGGCCGACCAGGGTGAGCACAGCAAGACCTTTGCCCGCCGCCGGCCCCTCAGCGGCCAGCGTGTAGGCTCATGTCGGCAGGATCGTCGGCGAAGGCGGCGTCCTCGAGCGCGGCGCCGAAGAGCGCGCGCAGGACCACCGAGGCAAAGGCGCCCTTGGCCAGCGAAAAAGTGAGGTTCACGCCACCTTCGGCGGGGGTCACCTGCAGGTCGTCGGGCCACAGCACCGCCGGCCTGCGCGCGCCGCCATCGAAGGCGGGATGTGCGCGGATCGCCTCGGGGTCCACACCCAGGCGCACGAGTGACCGTGACTCTCGTGTCAGGGCCTCGCGTTGTGCAGATCGCAGGGTGGCACCCGGCAGCGCGCCGGTGACGACGACCTCCCGCGCCGCAGCGCGGGCGCCGTCCACCGCCGGATCGGTGCACTCGAAGGGCGCGCCGCTCGGGAGCTTCCACAGGATGTCGCCGTCGAGGGGGGTGCGCCAGCTGCCGTCATCGACGCGGTCGGCCAGCCAGGCGTTGAAGATCGCCGACTGCACCACGCTCACCCAGAAGGTCTCTTTGCGCGAGCGCGCGCGTTGCACGCGCCCAACGAAGCGCTCGGCCTGGCGCAAGCTCACGTCGCCCGGACCGAAGCGCTGTGCGCCGAACAGGTTGGGGATGCCTTCTGCCACCACGGCGAGGCGCGCCAGCAGCGCGCCCTCGTCGACGTCACCCACCAGGCGCACCGTGAAGGCGTTGCCGCGCAGGTGCCCCAGGCGCAGCTTGTTCTTGTGGCGCCCGTGCTCGAGCACGCGCACGCCGAGCGCCTCCACGTCGGCGATACGCACGGCGCCGAGCTCGTCGATGAGCGCGCGCGCGGGCACGCTCAGCCATTGGCGCGCGATGGCGCGCTCGTCCTTGCGCCCGGCGTAGCCGACGTCGACCTCGCGCAGGCGGAAGCGCGCGCACAGGCCGCGCACCAGCGCGTTGGTCGACAGCTCGCGCTTCTCGACGCGCAGGTACAGGTGCTCGCCCTCGCCGCAGGGGAGGTAGGCGGGGAGCTCGTCGACGACGAAGTCCTCGACGCTGCCGCGGAAGCGCACGGGCGAGCGCGCTGCCGGCGCGAGGTCCGGCAGCGCGCGATCGAGCGCCGCCCCCGACCACCCGGGCAATGGCGCGCTCGCGAACGTGGGCGGCGGCGACGCGGGTGCGGTGCTCACGCCGCCTGCGACTCCAGCTCCTTGAGCCGCGCCTCGAGCTCGGCGATGCGCTCCTCGAGGCGCCGAGCCTCGCGCAGCTCGCCGAAGCGCTCCAGCGCCGCTTTGATGCTCTCGTCGACGCGGGCGTCGAGCTCGGTCTTGTTGCGGTCGATCTTGCCGCGCGCCTCGCCGAGCACCTTCTTGGCCTCCTCGGCCGAGAGGGCGCCGAACTCCACCAGGCGCTGCAACAGCCCCTGCGTGCCCTTCTCGTCGGTGGCGTAGGCGCCCACCGTCTTCATCCATGCATCGCGCAGGCGCCGCGACAGGGTTTCGTTGGTCTCGCGTTGGGTTGCTTCCGACATGCTTCCTCCATGGTAGGTCGCCGGGTCGCCCGGCGTCACGCGGCCTTGGGTGCGGGAGCGCCGGCGGGCGCGGGCGGCTGGGTCCTGCTCTTGCGGACGAGCCCGATACGGTCGAGGGCGGCGTCGAGCTCGCGCTCGGCGCGCGCGGGCGCCTTGGCCGCGGTGTCGGCCACGCGCTTGGCCAGGCGCTCGAGGCGCGTGCCACGCAAGCGCGCCTTGGCCGCCTCGAAGAGGCGCTGGGGCAGGCTGCCACGGGGCGGCGGTACGGACCCGGCCGGTGCTGAGGCTGGCTCGGCGGGCGCCTTGGCGGGCTCGGCGGGCGTTGGTGCGGCGCTCGGCGTCTCGGTGGCGGGGTCGACGATTCGGGGGGACTTCTGCTGCTTGGTCATTGCTGCCTCCTTTTGGCGCGATGCGTCAATCCTACACATGACGCGCCGTGTCGACAAGCCTGATCCAGCGGCATTGGACCCGCGAATCGTGGGGTTTCGTGCTAGGACCCCCCCGCTTCCCAGCGCGCGGGCCCCCGCGTCCCGCACCACGCCGACCGCTCACCCGGCCGCAGCACCAAGGACCCTCCATGGCCAACCCGACCGCGACCTTCGACACCACCCTCGGCAAGTTCAAGGCCGAGATCTTCCTCGACAAGATGCCCATCACCGCCAAGAACTTCCTCGATCTGGCGAAGGGCGGCTTCTACAACGGGCTGCATTTCCATCGCGTGATCAAGGACTTCATGATCCAGTTCGGCTGCCCTTACTCGAAGGACCCGAACAGCTCGCAGGCTGGCACCGGCGGGCCACCCCACGGCAACATCCAAGACGAGCTCACCGTCAAGCTCTCCAACGAGCCGGGCACGCTGGCCATGGCCAACACCGGGCGCCCCAACAGTGGCGGCTCCCAGTTCTTCATCAACACCGTGCACAACAGCTACCTCGATTGGTTCACGCCGGGCCAGTCGAAGCACCCGGTGTTCGGCAAGATCATCGACGGCCTGGACGTCGTGAAGACCATCGAGACCACGCCCACGTCGAAGCCCGGCGATCGCCCGGTCACGCCCGTGTGCGTCAAGCAGATCATCGTCGAGGGGTACTGAGATGAAGTCATTGTCGCTGTGGAGCGCCTTCGCGGTTGCGGCCGCGCTCTTGTCCGCCACCTCGTGCTCGGCCAAGGAGCTGGAGGACAAGAACCAGAAGCTCGAGGCCGACCTGGGCAAGTGCCAGGAGAACCTCAAGAGCGCCGAGCAGGCCAAGCGCAACCTCGAGAAGCGCCTGGCGCAGGCGAGCACGCCGCCGCCGCCGCCCGTCAACGTGGAGGAAGCGGCCAAGACCCTCGGCCTCAAGGTGGGCGACAAGCTGTACGCCACCTTCGACACCTCCATGGGCACGATGGTGATGGAGCTGTTCTGGGACAAGGTGCCGAGCACCGTCACCAACTTCGTGCAGCTCGCCGAGGGCACCAAGGAGTGGACCGACCCGAAGAGCGGCAAGACCGTGAAGAAGCCGCTCTACGACGGCACCGTCTTTCACCGCGTGATCCCGGACTTCATGATCCAGGGCGGCGACCCGCTCGGGCTTGGCACGGGCGGCCCCGGCTACAAGTTCGCCGACGAGTTCCACCCCGCGCTCAAGCACGACGGCCCGGGCGTGCTCTCCATGGCCAACAGCGGCCGGAACACCAACGGCTCGCAGTTCTTCATCACCGAAAAGGCCACGACCTGGCTCGACGGAAAGCACAGCGTTTTCGGCAAGGTAACCGAGGGACTTGATCTGATCCCGAAGATCACGCGCGTGCCAAAAGCGGACGGGGCCTCGGGCTCGAAGCCCGCCCAGGACGTGGTGCTCAAGCGCGTGCTCATTGGCCGGGGCGCGCCGAAGAAGTGAACCCGCTGGCGCTGCTCGGCCGCCCGGCCCTGGCCGTCTTGGTGGGCGCCGGGCGGGTGGTCGCGTTCGCGCCCGCCGCCGCCCTGCGCGCGCTCGCCACCGTGCATGGCGCGCGCGCGGCCGTGGCGCAGGCGGTCTCCATCCTGGCTCGCTGCGCCGCCCCGGTCATGCTGGTGTGCGGCCCCATCGGCGCCATGCTGGCGCTCCAGGGGCTCACGCTCATGCGCAGCTTCGGCGTTGAGCGCGCCATCGCGCCTTTGTGCGTGGCCACCATCGTGCGCGAGCTGGCCCCCGGCTTCGCGGCGGTGGTGGTGGCCATGCAGGGCGGCGCCGGCATCGCCGCCGAGCTCGGCGCCATGCGCGTGGCCCACGAGCTCGACGCGCTCGAGGTCATGGGCGTCGATCCCCGCGCCGAGGTGGCGGGGCCGCGCATCGTGGGCGCGGCGGTAGCGGCGCCGCTCTTGAACGGGCTTGCCATGGTCTGCGGCGTGCTCGGGGCATGGGTCATGGCGGTGCCCGTGCTCGGCGTGCCGCACACCCTCTTTGTCGACACCGCCCTCGACGGCGTCAGCGCCGCCGACGTGTGGCTGTCGGGCGCGAAGACCGTCCTGTTCGGTGCCGCGCTCGGGGCGGTGTGCGCGAGCGCTGGCTTCTTCGCGGAGCGCACTGCCGCCGGGGTGGGGCGCGCCGCCAATCGCGCCGTCGTCGCCTCGGTGATCCTCATCCTGCTGCTCAATTACCTGTGCAACACCGCCATCTTCGGCATGCGCGGCGGAGCAGTGGCGCTGTGAGCGCGCGCCCGGCTCCCCTGCCTCGACTTGCGGCCGCGGTCGCGGATCTGACCGGGGCGGCCGCGTTCTGGCCGCGCGCCGCCCTGGCCACGCTGCGTGGGCCGCCGCTCCTCGACACGGCGCTGTTGACCCTACGTTTGGTAGTCACCTCGGTGCCCGTGGTGTTCGTGGTGACCTTCTTCTCGGGCGCCATGCTGACCGTGCAGGCAGCGGCCTCGCTCTCGCCCTTTGGGGGCGGCGCGCTGGCCGGGATCGCGGTGGGCTTCGGCGGCGTGCGCGAGGTGTTCCCCTTGCTCGCCGCGGCGTCGGTGGCGGCGCGCTCGGGCGCCGAGATCGCGTCACAGCTCGCCACCATGAAGGCCACCAGGCAGACCGACGCGCTCGAGGTCATGGGCCTCGACCCGCTGCGCCTCTTGGTGGGCCCCCGCATGGTAGCGGCAGTCCTCGGCACGCCCGTGTGCGTGCTGGTGGGGTGCGCCGCCGGCATGCTCGGGGCTCAGGCCATCGGCGTCTGGCAGCTCGGGCTCGATCGCGGCGCCATGTGGAACAACCTCTGGAGCGGCGTGGTGGCCGCCGACCTCGTGGTGGGCGCGGTGAAAGGCGTGGTGCTCGGCTTCATGCTCGGCGCCATCAGCGCGCGCGAGGGGCTCGCCGCGGGCCCCGGCGCGCGCGGCGTGGGCCGCGCCACCAACCGCGCGGTCATCCGCGCCCTGGTCGCGGTCTCGGCGGCGAGCCTGGCGCTCTCGAGCGCGATCTACGGCAGGCTCGCGTGATGAGCGAACAGCGCGCGCCTGCGCCCATCGCCGACGAGCCCGCCGTGGCGCTGAGCGGCGTCTGCAAGCGCTTCGGCGATCGGGAGGTCATCCACGACGTCACGCTGGCGATCCCGCGCGGGCGCATCACCGCGCTGCTCGGGCCCTCGGGCAGCGGCAAGAGCACGCTGCTCGGCTTCGTCACGGGGCTCGTGCGGCCCAACGCTGGCCAGGTGCGCGTGCTCGGCGAGGACGTGTTCGCGCTGCCGCGCCGTGGGCTGCTCGCGCTGCGGCGACGCATGGGCATGCTCTTCCAAGACAACGCGCTCTTTCAGTCGCTCTCGGTCGTCGACAACGTGGCGTTCCCCCTGCTGCGCGTGGCGCGCCGCCCCGCACCCGAGGCGAAGAGCCGCGCGCTGGCGCTGCTCGAGCAGGTGGGCCTTGGGGGCTTGCACGATCGTCGGCCCGACCAGCTCTCGGGCGGACAGCAGAAGCGGGTGGCCCTGGCGCGCGCGCTGGCGCTCGAGCCCGAGCTGGTGCTGTTCGACGAGCCCACCAGCGGCCTCGACCCGCAGACCAGCGCAGCCATCGATGCGCTCCTGCGTGAGACCCAAGGGCGCCTGGGGACCACCTTCATCGCCATCACCCACGACATCGTCAGCGCCGCCGCCATCGCCGACCACGTGGGCCTGCTGGTCGACGGTCGCCTGCGCGCCTTTGGCACGAGGGGCGCGGTGTGGGCCTCGACGGACCCGGCGGTGCGCGCCTTCCTCGACCGCGTGCCCGCGGGGGCGGGTGAGGCGCCCGCGGCGCCCGCGCCGCCGCCCACGGGGAGCGGCGATCTTGAGCTTTGACGTCGGTACCCCTAGCCTCGAGCGCAGATGGAGCCGGGGAGCTGGAAGGCCGAGGTCGCCCTGGGCGCGCTGGTCGTGGCCGCGCTCGCGGGCTTTTTGTGGCTCACCTTCGCCGTGGGCGGCGCGGCGCCGTCGAACGCGCAGCGCTACGTGCTCTTGCTCGACAGCGCCCTGGGCCTCACCGAGGACAACGCCGTGGCCGTGGCGGGCGTCAAGGTCGGCATCGTCGACGAGATTCGGGTCGAGGGCCGGCGCGCGCGCGTGGGCATCGCCATCGCGCCCGACGTGCAACTGCACGCCGACGCGCGCGCGGCCCTGCGCCAGCGCACGCTGCTGGGCGAGAAATACGTCGACCTCGACCCCGGCGCGGCGCCAGCGCCGGTGCTCACACCGGGCGCGGTGCTCGAGAACAACGTGCCCACCGTCGAGATTGATCAGGTGATCCGCGACGTGGCCGTGCTGGTCGACCGCCTCAACCGCATCACGCCCCCGCTCGAGAGCGCGCTGGCGCACGTCGACCACATGCTCGAGGGCGAGGGCGGCGCGCGCCTGGAAGACCAGGTCGTGGCCACACTCAACGACGTGCGGGTGCTGGTGCGTGGCACCTCCAAGCTGGTCGAGGGCAGCGGTGACGACGTGGCTGCGGTCATCGCCATGGCGCGCGAGCACGGGCCGGGCCTCGCGAACAGGCTCGAGAGCGCCAGCGCCCGCCTCGACGACATCTTGGCCGGCGTCGATCCCAAGATGATCGAGGAGGCGGCGGCGCGCGTGGGACCGGCCGCCGAGAACATCGACCACATCACCGGCGACATGCGCACCGCCATGGCCGACCTGCGCACCGCCGCCAAGCGCCTCGACGGTGTGCTGTCGCGCTTCGACCGCACGCTCAGCAAGATCGAGTCGGTCGACGAGAAGAGCGTGCGCGAGTTCTTCCAGGTGCAGGGTGTGCGCGTGAACCTCATCCCCGACCAGACGGTGACCTCGCGCATCAAGAAGCTGCGCGACGAGTCGGTGGCGCTGCCGGAATGAGCTGCGGCAGGGTTTCAATCAATCGTCGGCGTCGTCGCCGGCGTCGCGCTTCTTCTTGCGCCGCCGCTTCGGCTCGTCGCCCAGATCGACGCGCGTGGTCGACTCCTCGACCACGGGTTGCACACCGTCGTCCTTCGGCAGGATGCGGATGCGCGTTTGGATCTCGACCGTGGTGCCCACGAGCGCGCGCGCCAGCACCTTGTCGACCTCGAGGCGCGACAGGAACTCGCGGGTCTCGCGCGCGATGGCGTTGACGATCTCGCGCTTGGTGCGATCGGCCTGCGAGACCACGTAGGCCATCGCCTCCTTGGGGAGCTTCATCTCGGCGAGCTGCGTCCGCAGCGACTCTTCCGACAGGAACACGGCGCCAATGCCCGTGGTCAGCGCCCGCCGCGCGAGATCACCGAGCACCTTGGCGGCAAAACCGCCGCGCTCGGGTGGTGGCTCGTCGTCATCCTCGTCGTCGCGGCGATCCGGGAGGTCATGGTCGGTTGGCTTGTCGCTCACCATCCCCCCTCAATACTCCAACTTGAGGCGAAGCTCCTGCGTCGTGCTGGTGTGCTGCCCCCCGTCGCTGGCGCGGGCCCCGAGCGTGAAGCTCGCGCCCGACGGCGGCGGCGGGTCGGCGAACGACAGCTCGAGCACGAACTCGAGGTGGCCCTGGGTGGACCCCGGCTCGAGGTCGCTGCCCACGAACATCGGCAGCAGCGGCATGGGCCCGGCGCTGGTGGGCGAGCCGTTGATGAAGGTGTCGAGCACGCCCTCGTCCAGATCACCGTCGTCGTCGACGAAGTCGAGCGACAAGAGCAGCACCAAGGGCGAATCGGGGGCCTGGCCGTCCAGCGTCAGGCCCACGAGACGAGGCGTGTGCCCGTCGCCGCACCCAATCATGGCCGCCGCCGTCACCAGCCCACAGGCCCATGCGCGATGCTGCGTCAACCCTCGTCGTCCTCGTCGTCCTCGTCGTCGTCCCACTCCTCGTCGTCGCCGCCAAGCCACTTGCGTACCTGGCGCCGGCCGAAGGTGTCGCCGCCGATGCCGCCGACCACACCCCCGACCACGCTGCCCACGAGGGTCCCCACCACGGGCATGGCCAGCGTGCCCACCATGGAGCCGACCCAGGCGCCGCCGGCCGCGCCCGCCAGCCCCACGCCGTTGCCGCCCATGCGCTCGGCGAACTCGTGACCGTCGATGGTGCCGCGGGCCAAGCGGAAGCCATCGCGCGCGGTGTCGAAGGCGAAGAGCGCGGCGCCGGCCGCCACCGTGGGCCGCTTGGCGAGCGCACCGAACACCTTCTTGAGCGTCTCGCCCGACACCCGCTTGGCGATCTCCTTGGCGCCGATGTGCGCGGTCTGCGACACCACGACCTTGGCCGTGCCCTCGCCAACCATGGCCTGCACGCGCTGGCGCGCGCGCTCGCCCAGGGCCTTGGGGCGGCCATCCTCGTGGGTGGTCTCGAGCTCGCGGTCGCGCTCGCGGCTGGCGACGTTGCCAACGGCCACGCTCGCCGACATCACGATGTCCTTGATGATCGACATCCTACCTCCGGCGCGACGGCGCGCTTCCCGTGTACCCTGCGCACGGGGTCGCTCCCGGCAAGCCTAGCAACGATCGACCGCCCGATCCCCTTTCGATCCGCGCCTCTGCCGCCGGCCTACCCCTCCTCGGCGGCCGGCGCGGTGCGCTTGCGTTCGACGCGGCTGGTGCTGATGGCCGTGCGCAAGCGCACGGCAAAGCGCGCGCCCGGCAGGTAGGTCTGGGCCGCGCGCGCCGCCGCTTCCCACGCTCGCTCGGGCAGCTCGAGGTCCACCAGCCACGAGGGCACCAAGAGCTCGCGGACCAGCGGGTCTTCGAAGGCCGCGGCACCGCCTGGGAAGAACAGCGCCCGCTCCTCGACGCCCAGGTGGACCACGGGCAGGCCCGCGGCGGCCAACGCCGAGCTCAGATCATCGGGCTCGGGCAAGCCCTCGCGCACGTCGAGCAGCGCGCGGCGCGCGTCGGGCAAGGACTCTGTCTCGCAGGCCTCGGTGAGCACGTCGAGCAGCTCGTCGAAGGAGCCCTTCAGGAAGGCCGTGAGCAAGAGCCAGCCACCGGGACGAAGGGTGCGGCGCAGCTCGGAGAGGCGCGCGCCGTCGTTCAGTGGGTCGCCCACGGCGAGGTTGCCGAGCGCGACGTCGAAGGAGCCGGCCGCGAACGGCAAGCGATCCACCGCCGCCACCGCGCGCGCCGAGCGGCCGCGCGTCGACGGCAGGTGCCGCGCCAATCCGGGATCCTCCTCGATGGCGATGAGGCGGCCGAGCCCCGCGATGCGCTCGGCCAGCGCTCGAGAGAGCATGCCCGGGCCAGCGGAGACCTCGAGGAAGCGCGAGTGCGGCTGCAGGGGCGGCAGCGCGTCGAGCAAGAGCTCGGCCGACGCACCGTACAAGCGCGGCGCGGCTTCCGCCCAATGGTCGCGCAAGGAGCGCAGCAGCACCCGCACTGGTTATCACGACCCCCGACCCGACGTATGCTGCTCTGCGACGACTGCGAAAGGACGCCGCGCTTGACCATCGAGGTAACCGGGACCGCCATCGTGACGAGAAAGGGCCTGCGGCGCGCGCGTCACGGCTGGCCCTGGCTCTCCAAGGACGACATCGTCGAGTACGACGGTGATGGCGGCCCCTTCGTCGACCTGGTCGACGAGACCTCGCTGCCCATGGGCACCGCGCTCTGGGACCCGCACGGGCCCGCGCCCATCCGCCTGCTGTCGTCGGCGCGTACGCGCGACCCGGTAGGGCTGATGCAGACGCGCCTCGAGCGCGCCGTCGCGCGACGTGACACCGACCTGGCCGGCGCCGACGCTGGCCGCCTGTGCGCCGGAGAGGTCGATGGTCTGCCCGGTCTCGTCGTGGACCGCTTCGGCAATGGCCTGTTGGTGTCGGTGGACGCCACCGCCATGCGCCCCGTTGTCGACGTGCTCCTGCCTGCGCTGGTGCATCGCACCGAGGCCGCAGTGGTGGCGCTGGCCACGCGGGACCAGGTGACGCTCTTGCAGGGCTCGTCGTCGTGCGTGCGCTTCCTCCACGGGCGCCTCGAGCTCACCGTCGATCTCGGCGCGCAGGTCACGCGCCGCATCACCGGCGAGCTCGAAGCGCAGCGCACGCTGCGCCGCTGGGCGCGCGGGCGCTGCCTCGACCTGTACGCCGGGTTCTGTGGCTTTGGCTTGCAGCTCGCCGACGGCGGCGCGCGCGAGGTCACCGTGGTGGACGTGCCCGCGATCCTGTCGTCGAACATCGAGGACGACGCGCGCCACAACCAGATCGAGGCGCGCTTCCTGCGCGTCGCCGACGATCCGCTGGCGTGGCTACGCGCCGGCAGCAACGAGCACGCGCGCTTCGACGTGGTGGTCTTTCACCCTCCCGCCGTCGACGCCGACGACGAAGCCGCGCTCGCGCGCGCCACCGAGCACGGCGCGCTGTGCCTCAAGTTGCTCGACGAGGGGGGCATCTTCGCGACCCAACCCACCTCCCCCACGCTGGACGAGGTGAGCTTCGCGACCGCCTTGCAGGAAGCAGCGGCCAAGAGCAGGAAGCGCCTGCAGATCCTGGCGCGCCTCGGGCCTGGCGCTGATCATCCGACGCTGGCCGGAGTGCGCCCTCCACCTACCCTGCTCGTGGCGCGGGTCCTCGCTACCGCCTAGGATCAGCGCATGCCCACGGACCAGCTCGCCCCGGGCTTCTTGCTCGCGCCACCGCCGCTGACAGACCCGAACTTCGATCGGAGCCTGGTGCTGCTCGCGGTGCACGGCGAGGCTGGGTCCATGGGCTTCGTCGTCAATCGCACCAGCGAGCTGCGCCTGCTCAAGCTGCTCACGGACCTCGAGATCGGCACCGGCGTCGAGGATCGGGCGGTGCTCATCGGCGGTCCCGTGTCGGGGGCTTCGGGCTTCGTCCTCTACGAGCACGACGACGGCCGGCCGCTCGGGCCCGGCATCGACGTCAGCCCGTCGATCTCGATCTCGCCATCGCGCGAGATCCTCGAGGCCGGCGCCAAGGGCAACCTGCCCGGCCGCTTCGAGCTGATGCTCGGCTACGCCGGTTGGGGCCCGCGACAGCTCGAAGAAGAGCTCGAGCGCGGCGCGTGGCTGCACGCGCCCTTCGACCCCGAGCTGCTCTTCGAGGTGCCCATGGAGCAGCGCTGGGACGAGGCCTACCGACGCCTCGGCGTGACACCCTCGGCCTTCATGATCGTGCCGGGCGGCGCGCAGGCCTGAGCGGCCGGGCGCGTCGGACCTGACGGCGAGGCGCTTTCGCGCTACAGCGTGCATCTGGAGGACGCATGCTGGAGCTTCTCGAGGGCGCGCTCGCGCACGGCGACTGGCTGGAGCTGCGCTTCCACGATCGCAAGAGCCGCTCGGTGCTGGTGGAGGACGGCAAGCTCGAGGGCGCGCGCAGCATGCGCCACGCTGGTGTCGGCGTGCGCACGCTGGTGAACGGCGCCTGGGGCTTCGCGTCGACGAGCGTGTTGACGCCCGAGGCGCTCGCAGGTGCGGTGGCGGCCGCGCGGGCCGCTGCCTCCGCTGCGGCGAAGCGGCGCGGGAGCAAGCAGCCGCGCTTGCCCTCGCTCTCGTGGCGCAACCAGACCTACCGCTCGCCCACTCGCGAGCCGCTCGACGACAAGAGCCTGCAAGAGAAGATCGAGCTGGCGCTCGACACCGAAGCGAAGATCAAGCGCGGCGGCCGGCGCATCACCTCGTCGTCGGTGCGCTACAGCGAGCTCATCGACGAGAAGCTCATCGTCACCAGCGACGGCGCGCGCGTGCGCATCGCCGACACCAAGCCGGAGCTGCGCGTCACGGCGGTGGCCGCCATGGAGGCGGAGCTGCAGAGCTGCACCGTGGCAGAGGGCAAGACCGGCGGCTTCGGCGATCTGTTCGCGCGCAAGAGCGCCGACGAGATGGTGGAAAAGGCGGTCAAGGTCGCCACCGACCTGTTGCGCGCCGGCTACGTCGACGGGGGCAAGAAGCGCGTCATCCTCGCGCCCGACGTGGTGGGGCTGTTGGTGCACGAGGCCATCGGCCACACCGTGGAGGCCGACTTCGTGCTCTCGGGGTCGGCGGCCGCAGGCAAGATCGGCGAGCGCGTGGCCAGCGAGCTGGTCACGCTGTGCGACTCGGGCGTCTCCGAGCACGAGGCGGGCGCCGGCGGCGTGGTGCTGGTCGACGACGAGGGCGTGCCCGCCCAGCGCGTGGAGATCATCAAAGACGGCGTGCTCAGGAGCTACCTGCACAACCGCGAGAGCGCCGCGCGCTTCGGGGTGGAGCCCACCGGCAACGCGCGCGCCTTCGAGTTCGACAACGAGCCGCTCATTCGCATGCGCAACACCTACATCGAGCCCGGCAGCACGCCGCTGTCGCGCATGGTGGCCGAGACCGCCGACGGCCTCTTGCTGGTCGGTGCCAAGAACGGCCAGGCCGACGCCAACGCCGAGTTCATGTTCGTGGTGGGCGAGGTGTACCCCATCAAGCACGGCATGCTCGGGCCGCTGCACCGCGGCACCACCATCACCGGCAACGCCTTCGACGTGCTCAAGAGCGTCGACATGGTGGGCGATCAGTTCGCGTGGGAGCTCGGCAGCGGCTACTGCGGCAAGGGGCAACCCGCCAAGGTCGACGCGGGCGGTCCCCACGTGCGTTGCACCGTCACCCTCGCGGGCAAGGAGCCCACATGACCACCGCAGGGAGCGCGCTCCTGGACCTGTGCGACGACGTGCTTGCACGCGCCAAGGCCGCGGGCGCCAGCGCGGCCGAGGCCTACGCCGAGTACGTCAAGCAGACCAGCGCGTCCGTCGAGCAAAACGAGCTCAAGGGCGCATCGTCGGCCGAACACGCCGCCATCGGCCTGCGCGTGCTTCTGGGTGACCGCCTTGGCTTCGCGTACGTCAACCGCTTCGACGACGACGCGCTCGACGAAGCCATCGCCGACGCGGTGGCCATCGCCAAGGCCTCGCCGGGCGACCAGGCCAACGGCCTGGTGGAGCCGCTGCCCGGCAAGGTGGTGAAGGGCCTGTGGGACGACGCGCTGGCCAACCTGCCGCCGGGCGAGGTGGTCAAGCGCACGGCGGCGCTGTTCGACGAGGCGCGCAAGGTCGACGCCCGCGTCAGCGTCGACAACGCGTCGTTCGCCGCCACGTTGGCGCACTCTGCGGTGGTGTCGACCGCGGGCGTACGCGCCGCGGCCAGCGAGACCGCCGCCTCGTGGGGCTTGTTCGGCATGGCCGTTGACGGCAACGAGGTGGGCAGCTTCGACGCCTACTCCGCCGGCGCCCGTCGCCTCAAAGACGCGCGCACCGCAGCCGGCGCGTGCCGCTTTGGCGAGACGGTGATGTCGCTGCTCGGGCCGCGCGCGGGCAAGAGCTACCAGGGCAAGGTGCTGTTCTCTGCCGACGCGTTCTGCGAGATCTTCCTCGACACGCTGTTCGAGGCTATCGACGGCGACGCGGTGCAGAAGGGCAAGAGCCGGCTCAAGGGCAAGCTCGGCCAGCGCGTTGCGTCGCCGGGCTTCCTGGTGGTCGACGACGGCGCCAAGCACGGCGGGCTCGCGTCTGGGGCCTTCGATCGCGAGGGCCTGCCGCACCGACGCACCGTGGTGCTCGGCGATGGCGTGCTGCACGCGTTCCTCTATGACGGCAAGGCCGCGCGGCGCGCCAAGACCCGACCCACCGGGCACGCGCTCGGCTCGGCGCGCAACCTGCCGTCCATCGGCACCACCAACGTCGAGGTGGGCGCGGGCAGCGCCAGCGACGACGAGCTGTTGCGCGAGCTCGGGGACGGCCTGTGGGTGGGGCGCTTCTCGGGCAACGTCGACGCCGTGTCGGGCGACTTCTCGGGCGTGGCCAAGGGCTCCTTCCTGGTGGAGCGCGGCAAGCGCACCGCCCCGGTGAAAGAGACCCTCATCGCCGGCAACGTGTTCGACTGCTTCACGCGGGTCATCGCGTGCGGCAAGGAGCGCCATCCGGTGATGGCCACGGCGTGCCCGTGGGTGCTCGTCGATGGCGTCGACGTCACCGCGGGGGGGTGATCGCATCAGCGGCCCGCGATCACCAGCTCGTCGACGGACGCATGCGCGGGGCGGTAGCGGTTGACAGGCTCGTCGGCGGCGTAACCGAGCGAGACGCCACACATGAGGCGGTAGCGCTCGGGCACCGCGAAGTGACGCGCGACCACCGCGGGGAAGGCCCCGGCGGTCGCCTGCGCGCAGGTGCCGAGGCCGAGCTCGGTCGCCTGCAACAGGATCGACTGCAGGAACGCGCCGCAGTCGAGCACGGCCCAGGCACCGAGGGCCTCGTGCACGTAGAGGAACATCACCGCCGGGGCGTCGAAGAACGCATAGTTCCTGCGAAAGTGCGCGAGGCGGCCCTCGAGGTCGCGCTTGTCGATGCCGAGCGCGCCGTAGAGGCCGTAACCGGTGGCCTGGCGCCGCTCCTTGAGGGGCGGCGGGTAGTCGGCGGGGAAGCCGTGCTCGGGCGCGGGTGCGCCGCTGTCGATGGCCGCCAGCATCTCGGCGCGCACGGCCGCGAGCCGCGCGCCGGTGGCGAGGGCGACCAGATAGGGCTGGGTGTTCGACCACGAGGGCGCCTCGCGCGCGCCGTCGAGCACCTGGCGCAAGAGCCCGTCGTCGACGACATCGGGCTTGAACGCGCGAATGCTGCGCCGCGTCCGAAGGGCCTGGTGGACGTCCATCTCGCCTCCGCGCGAAACCCCTTGCGGAATCGACCCGCAAGGGTGATCGAGCCTGCCGTGGCACCAGCGCGCATCATCGACGGAAAGGCCATCGCCGCCAAGGTCCGCGGCGAGGTGAAGGCCGAAGTGGACCGCCGGCGCGCCAAAGGGGCGCGCGCTCCTGGGCTCGCCACCGTGCTCGTGGGCAACGACCCGGCCAGCCACACCTACGTGAAGAACAAGCGCAAGGCCGCAGCGGAGACGGGCATCGAGAGCGTCCACCACGAGCTACCCGATGCCACCACGCAGGCCGAGCTGTTGGCGCTCATCGCCACGCTCAACGCCGACGTCACCATCGACGGCATCCTGGTGCAGCTGCCGCTGCCCAAGCACATCGACGATCGGGTGGTGCTGCGCGCCATCGATCCCGACAAGGACGTCGACGGCTTCCATCCCGAGAGCGTGGCGCGCCTGGTGTTGGGCTTGCCCGGCTTCGTCTCGTGCACGCCGCTTGGCTGCCTGCGCCTGCTCGATGAGGAGCGCGTGGAGCTCAAGGGCGCGCGCGCGGTGGTGGTGGGGCGCTCGAACATCGTGGGCAAGCCCATGGCGCAGCTCTTGTTGCAGCGCGACGCCACCGTCACCATCGCGCACAGCAAGACGCGCGACCTTCCCGCGGTGGTGCGCGAGGCCGACGTGGTGATCGCCGCCGTGGGGCGCGCGCGCCTGCTCAAGGGCGACGCCATCAAGCCCGGCGCCGTGGTCATCGACGTAGGCATCAACCGTGACGCCGAGGGGAAGATGTGCGGCGATGTCGACTTCGCGTCGGCGAGCGCGGTGGCCTCGGCCATCACGCCGGTGCCGGGCGGCGTGGGGCCCATGACCATCGCCATGCTGATGCAGAACACGCTGACCTCGCACGCGCGACGACTCGGCCTCTCCTGACGGCGCCAGCACAACGAGGACACCCCATGGCCCCTCAACGTACCCCTCTCTACGACGCGCACGTGGCGACCGGCGCCACCATGGTCGACTTCGCCGGCTTCGAGATGCCGGTGCGCTACACGTCCGAGCGCGAAGAGCACCTGGCGGTGCGCAACGCCGTGGGTGTGTTCGACGTCAGCCACATGGGCGAGGTGTTCGTCGAGGGCGCGGGCGCGCTCGAGTTCGTGCGCGGGCTGGTCACCAACGACGCCGCCCGCATCGTCGACGGCCAAGCCATGTACGCGGGCTTGCTCAACGAGCACGGCACCTTCATCGACGACGTCATCGTCTATCGATTCTCGCCCACACGCTTCCTGGTGTGCGTGAATGCCTCGAACCAGGAAAAGGACTTCGCGTGGATCGCCGCGCAGGCGAAGGCCAAGGCCCCGGCGCTCGCGGTGACGAACCAGGGCGCGCTGTGGTCGCAGCTCGCGGTGCAGGGGCCCAAGGCGGTCGACGTGGTCGCCACGCTGTGCGGCGATGGCGTGCGCGACATCGGCGGCTATCACTTCCGCGAGGGCGCGATCCTCGGCGAGCAGGGCATCATCGCGCGCACCGGCTACACGGGCGAGGACGGCTTCGAGCTTTACGTGAAGAACGCCCACGCCAAGCAGGTGTGGGACGCGGTGGTGGCGGCTGGCGCCCTGCCCTGCGGCCTGGCCTGCCGCGACACGCTGCGGCTCGAGGCCGGCATGTGCTTGTACGGCAACGACATCGACGACGAGCACACGCCGCTCGAGGCCAACCTCGGCTGGATCGTCAAGCTGCCCGAGCCCGGGCGCGAGCGCGCGCCCTTCGTAGGCATGGACGTGCTGGTCGCGCAGAAGGCGGCGGGCACCACGCGCCTGTTGCGCGGCCTCGAGCTTGTCGATCGCGGCATCGCGCGCCACGGCTACACCGTGCACGACGAGGGCGGCGCGCAGATCGGCCTCGTCACCTCGGGCACGCAGACGCCCTTCCTCAACAAGGCCATCGCCATGGCCTACCTCAAGAAGCCGCACACCGAGCTCGGGCACACCGTGTTCATCGACGTGCGCGGCAAGAAGCTCAAGGCCACCATCGTCAAGCTGCCCTTCTACCGCCGCCCCGGCGCCGCCAAGGCCTGAGGGCGACCAACCGTTCACCATCGTCGTAGGAGAGACCATGTCGAAGGTTCTAGACGACCGCCGCTACACCGAAGAGCACGAGTGGGCCAAGAAAGAGGGCGACGCGGTCGTCGTGGGCATCACCGACCACGCCCAGGGCTCCCTCGGCGACGTGGTGTTCCTCGAGCTGCCCGAGCCCGGCAAGAAGATCACCAAGGGCAAGACCTTCGGGGTCATCGAGAGCGTCAAGGCGGCGAGCGATCTGTACGCGCCCCTCGACGGCGAAGTGGTCGAGGTCAACGGCCCGCTGGTGGCGGCGCCCGAAGGCGTCAACAAGGACCCCTACGGCGCCGCGTGGATGATCAAGATCAAGCCGGCGAACGCGAGCGCGTTCGAGGCGCTGATGGACGCCGCCGCCTACACGGCGCTGTTGCAGAAGACGGCGAAGTAGCTCAGCGCGAGGAGGACACGATGGAGACCACCAGGCACCCCGACCGCTTCGTCAATCGCCACGTGGCCCTCGACGAGGCTGACATCGCCGACATGGTCAAGGTGCTCGACCTGCCATCGCTCGACGCCCTCATCGACGAGACCGTGCCGAAGGGCATCCGCCTGAGCGCGCCGCTGTCCTTGCCCACGGCCACCGCCGAGCACGAGCTGCTCGCCGAGCTGCGCACCATCGCGAGCAAGAACCGCGTCACCACCTCGATGATCGGCGCCGGGTACTACGACTGCGTCACGCCCGCGCCGGTCTTGCGCAACATCCTCGAGAACCCAGCCTGGTACACGGCCTACACGCCCTACCAAGCAGAGATCTCACAGGGACGGCTCGAGGCGCTGCTCAACTTCCAGACCATGGTGTGCGACCTCACCGGCATGGAGGTGTCGAACGCCTCCTTGCTCGACGAGAGTACCGCCGCGGCCGAGGCCATCACCATGGCGCATCGCCTGCGCGGCGAGGGGGCGCCCGCGCGCTTCTTCGTCGACGCCGGCTGCCACCCGCAGACCATCGCGGTCATCCAGGGACGCGCCGAGCCCGTGGGCATCGACGTCGTCGTGGGCGATCCCGCCAGCTACGACCCGGCGCAGGCGTGGCTCGGCGCCCTCGTGCAGATCCCTTCCACCGAGGGGCGCCTGTGGGATGCGCGCGCCTTCATCGAGCGCGCGCATCAGCGCGAGCAGATCGTCGTCGTCGCCACAGACCTGCTGGCCTGTGCCCTGGTGACGCCACCGGGCGAGCTCGGCGCCGACATCGTGGTCGGCTCCACGCAGCGCCTCGGCGTGCCGCTCGGCCTCGGCGGCCCGCACGCGGCCTTCCTCGCCACCAAGCTGGCCCACGTGCGCCAGATGCCGGGCCGCCTCATCGGCGTGGCGGTGGACGCGCAGGGCAACACCGCGTTGCGCATGGCGCTGCAGACGCGCGAGCAGCACATCCGGCGCGAGAAGGCGACCTCGAACGTATGCACCGCGCAGGTGCTGCTGGCGGTCATCGCCTCGATGTACGCCGTGTACCACGGACCGCGCGGCCTCAAGGCCATCGCCCTGCGCGTGCACGGGCTCGCCGCGGCGCTCGCAGACAAGCTGGCGGCGCGTGCCTGGGTGCCGAAGCACGGGCACTTCTTCGACACCGTCGTCGTCGACGCGGGGCCCGCCGCGCAGAAGATCTGGGAGGCCGCGCGCGCGCGCGGCCTCACGCTGCGGCGCCTCGGCGCCACCACGCTCAGTATCTCCCTCGACGAGACCACCAACCCGAGCGATGTCGACACGGTGATCGAGTGCTTCGCCGCCGCCGGCACGGGTCCCACCAAGGGCACCGTCGACCTGCGCTGGCCCGATGCCATCACGCGGCGCTCGAGCTACCTGACCCACGAGGTCTTCAACTCGCACCACAGCGAGCACGAGCTCTTGCGCTACATCAAGTCGCTCGAGCTGAAGGACTACTCGCTGGTGCACGGCATGATCCCGCTCGGCTCGTGCACCATGAAGCTCAACGCCGCCACCGAGATGCTGCCCGTCACCTGGCCGCAGTGGGGCAAGCTGCACCCCTTTTGCCCGGCGGAGGACCGCGCAGGCTACGACGTCATCGTGGGCGATCTCGAGCGCTGGCTCGCCGAGATCACGGGCTTCAACGCGGTGTCGCTGCAGCCAAACGCCGGCTCCCAGGGTGAGCTCGCGGGCATGCTCGTGATTCGCGCCTACCAGCTGAGCCGCGGCCAGGGTGCGCGCGACGTCGTGCTGATCCCGCAGTCGGCCCACGGGACCAACCCCGCGAGCGCGGTCATGGCCGGCCTCAAGGTCGCGGTGGTGAAGACCGACGCGCGCGGCAACATCGACGTCGAGGACCTGCGCGCGCAGGCGCGCGAGCATGGGACCAACCTGTGCGCGCTCATGGTGACCTACCCGTCGACGCACGGCGTGTTCGAAGACGGCATCCAGGAGATCTGCAAGATCGTCCATGACGCCGGCGGACAGGTCTACATGGACGGCGCCAACATGAACGCGCAGGTGGGCCTGACCCGCCCGGGCACCATCGGCGCCGACGTGTGCCACCTCAACCTGCACAAGACCTTCGCCATCCCGCACGGCGGCGGCGGCCCCGGCGTGGGCCCCATCGGCGTCGCCGCGCATTTGGCACCCTTCCTGCCCGGCCACCCCTGCGCCGCCGTGGGCGGCAAGCAGGCGATCCCCCCGATCTCCGCCGCGCCCTGGGGCAGCGCCTCGGTGGCGCTGATCTCGTGGGCGTACATCAAGCTCATGGGCGCAGAGGGCCTGACGCTCGCGACCAAGGCCGCCATCCTCTCGGCCAACTACGTCGCCAAGCGCCTCGAGCGCCACTTCCCCACGGTGTACGCCGGGCGCAGCGGCCGCGTGGCGCACGAGTGCATCCTCGAGCTGCGCCCGCTCAAGGAGAGCACCGGCATCGAGGCCGAGGACGTCGCCAAGCGCCTCATGGACTACGGCTTCCACGCGCCCACGCTCAGCTTCCCGGTGGCGGGCACCTTGATGTTCGAGCCCACCGAGAGCGAGCCCAAGGCCGAGCTCGATCGCTTCGTCGACGCCATGGTGTCGATCCGCGCCGAGATCGACGAGGTGAAGAGCGGCGCCCAGCCCCGCGAGGGCAACGTGCTCAAGCACGCGCCGCACACCATGCACGTGGTGTGCGCCGATGCATGGACACGGCCCTACCCGCGTGAGCGCGCCGCCTTCCCGAGCGCATCGACGCGCAAGAGCAAGTTCTGGCCCGCCGTGGGGCGGCTCAACAACGTCGCGGGCGATCGGAAGCTCGTGTGTCGGTGCCCACCCGCAGGGGACTGATCCCCGATCTCGATGAACGCGGTTCATCGAGATCGGGGATGTCCCTCTGGGAGGGTCTGTCGCCAGACCCTCCCCCGCGCCGGCGTAGCCGGACGCGGGGCCCCCACCCAAGACGGCTCCCGCTGGTCGCTGATCATCGATCATTCGGGATGACACTGGTGGACGGCGGCGGCGCCCGTGACGACGACGGCGCTGCCGGCAGCCTGGGCTACTGCGGCCGCCAGCGCAGATCGAAGTTGGCGCGGTCGTAGCTCACGTTGAAGCCGAACAGGAAGGTGAAGCGCTCTTCGCCCTTGAAGAGCTGCGGCGGCGGGTTGGCGAAGGGACCCGCCTCCTTGAAGGCGCGCACTGCCTCGTCGTCGAGGGCCAAAGCGCCGCTGTGCTCGGCGACGGCGACGGCCACAACGTTGCCGACCTTGTCGAGCGTCACCTGCACCACCGTCAAGCGCGTCTCGAAGCCGTACACGTGCCCCGTCGGGTCGTTGGACGCGAGCACCTTGCCACCCTCCCACTCGCGCCGAATGCGATCAGCGACGCGGTTGAAGAAGGTCGCGTAGCGCCAGCGCCAGGCGTTGAGGCGCGTCTCGGCGTCGACCTCCACCTCGGGCAGGTAGTCGTTGGCCGGCGCACCGGCGAGCTTCGCGAGCGCGTCTGGCGTGGGCGTGAGCTGATCGAGCCCCGGCAGCCCCGGCGCGCCCGCGCCTCCGCGCATGCCCTGCCCCATGCGATCGCCTTCGCTGCCGGTGCCGGGCCGATGCGCCGCGTCTGCCGGGGTCGGCCCCATGGCCAGGCGCGCCTGATCGCCTTGGCCCGGCAGCTCGGGGATCGCGCTGCGGTTCTTGAGGATGCCGTCGACGTCGAAGCGCAGCGTGAGCGGCTCTTGCGCCGCCTGGCGCGGCAGCTCGAGGGCGAACATGCGCTGTCCGGCGCCGTCATCGCTGTCGGTGCCCGAGTCGCCGCGCTCGGCCCGCCCAGGCCCTTGCGGGCCGCCGGCCACCGTCTCGAGCGCGGTCTCCCCAGTGCGCTGCGCGGCGCTCGTCGACGCTGCGCCCGCGGTGCCCTGCTGGAGCCGGCTCGTGATCGCGGGCGCGTGCTGCCGTTGGTCTCGGCTCCGGGTCTCGTGCGCCACCTTCTGGTTCCACTCGGATGCGTAGTCGGCGGTGTCTGGGCGCTCTTCCTTCGCGGGCGGCGGCAAGGTGACGATCTGCCCCGGCGCTGCCGTGTCGTCGTCCTCGGCCTGCTTCTCCCGGCGAGCTTCGGGCGGGGCAGCCCTGGGGTCGTCTCGAAGCTCGATGCTGAGGCGCCGGTTCTGCTCCCACGCCTCCTTGGAGAGGCGCACCAACTGCGCGCCTTTCGTTTCGGCGTCCGGGGCGCGCAGATCGCCGACGAGGAGGGCGAGCGCGGGGAGCAGCACGGCGTGGATCGCCAGCGCGACTGCAAGGCCCGCGAGCAGCCCGCGCCACCCTGGCTCCGTCGTCGACCGGCCCATGGGCGAGCCCACCACCGTCATGCCCCTATTCTACGAAGCGAGCCGCGCGGCCACCACCCGGGCCTCCTGACACCCGGGTGACACGCCAGCTTTGCCGTAGCCTGGGGCGCATCCTACAGTTCGCCACCCCGTTTCCCGGAGCGCCCTCATGGCGAAGAACGATGGAATCGACGATCGGCTGCCCACCAGCCTCACCGACCTGCACATCCACGTGGGCGGCGCGGTGGCGCCCCACATCCTCTACGCCATCGCCATGCAGCAGGGCTTCAAGCTCCCAACCAAGAGCTACTGGGAGTTCGTCGACCTCATCACGATTCGGCCCGGCACCACCCACAGCCTCGACGAGTACCTGAAGGTGATGCACGAGTGGACCGAGAAGATCCAGTCGTCGCCGGCGGCCATGGAGCGCGCCGTCTACGAGATCATCGGCAAGGAGTACCGCTCGAGCCGCGTCGAGCACATCGAGCTGCGCTTCAACCCGATGAAGCGCAATCAGGGCGGCGAGCGCGACCTCGACCACATCATCCACGCGTCGCTGCGCGGCATGGACCAGGCCTGCCTCGAGTACGGCGTGAAGGCATGCTTGATCTTCTGCTTCGCGCGCGAATTCACCTACGCACAGAACGAGATCCTTCTCGACAAGGCCATCAAGTACCAAGCGCGCGGCGTGCTCGGCATCGACCTCGCCGGGCCCGAGAGCAACAACCTTGAGTTGCGCCTCAAGGACGCGCAGGCCTACGAGCGCCTGTTCACACGCGCGCGCGCGGCCGGGCTCAAGACCACCGTGCACACCGGCGAGACCAGCCACACCTCGGGCGAGGGCGTGGTGGCGGCGCTGCGCTACCTCAAGCCGCACCGCATCGGGCACGGCATCCGCGCCGCCTATCACGACGAAGCCCTCGACATGCTCAAGGACAGCGGGGTGGTGCTTGAGCTGTGCCCGTCGTCAAACCTGGCCACCGGCGCGGTCAAGGACCTGGCGGAGCTCGGCTACGTCATCAATCGTTTCCGCGAACGCAAGATCCCCTTCACCATCAACACCGACGGCCCCTACCTGCTCGACACCTCGCTGGCGAAGGAGTGCACCATGCTCCTCGACGCGAACATCCTGTCGACCACGGAGCTCGCCGAGTCGTTCCGCGTCGCCCGTCAGGCAAGCTTCATTCCGAGCTAAGGGCCCTCGAAAGGACAAGTTGACCGCCCTCGCGCCCGAGTCATCCCGGCGCGCGGCGTTGCCGTCTCCGGTCCTCGCGTCACATCCGTCGAGGATGCTCGCTCCGGTCCTCGACGGCGCCTTGCGCGCCGGGCGCCTCGGACGCGATCATCGATCAACTTGTCCTTTCGAGGGCCCTAAGCATCGGTCCTGCCGCGCTCGCGGCGCCGTCGTGCGGTTCAAGCTGCAGGGCAAGGCGCAGGCGCGCCGCCCCACACGGAGAGGACGCGTTACTCGAGCTCGGTGAGCTCGACCACCGGCAACTGCACCACGTCTTTGCCCTCGAAGGTGAACGAGGACAGGCCGTCTTTGTAGCCCTTGAGCTTCAGCTCGATGACGTGTGTGCGCGTGTCGAGCGCTATGGCCACCTGCGTCGGCGTGGTCCCGGCCTCGACTCCGTCGAGGACGACGGTGGCACCTTCGGGTGTGCTCTCGAGCCCGACCACGCCGTACTCCACGACACCGGCCCCGCTGCCAACGACGAAGAACAGGATGAAGCTGATGATGGAGAACACGAACAAGCCGGCGGTGGTGATGAGGCCGGCATACACGGCGGACGGCAGCTTGAGGGTCGGCGCTGGCGGACGCGCCGGTGGTCGGCGGGCGGGCGTCGCTTCGCGCGCCGGCTCGATCTGTCCGCTGGGGGGCGTATCGGCAGCAGGCGGAAGCGGCGGCGGCGGCTCTTGCGCCACGCCCGTCGTGGTGGCGGCGGCAGTCTTCGCCGGCGGCCGAATGCGCGCCCCCGTCGACTCGACCATGCCGTTTGGACCCACCACCATGGAGGGCCTGGGCGCAAGCTCGTCGGAGCCGCGCTCCGAGCCGTCGAGGCGCGTGGGCGGCGAGCTCTGCTGCAGCGTGCGCGCGGGCAGCGTGGCCGTCGGGCTCGAGTCGCGCTCGTGCAGCTCCCCACCCGCGATGGCGTCGACCTTCGCCAAGAGCTCGGCGGCGCGCGCGTCGCCGCTCGCGCCATCGCTCAGCCCGCGGGCGGCACGTTCGCGCTCGTACTCCTCCACGCTATAGGCAGGCACGGTGCGCCCGTCGAAGCTGTCGTCCTCGCCCGTGTCCTTGACCGGCGGCACGCTGTGCTCGGTCGCGGGGCGCGCAGGCGGCTTGTCGTCACCCTTCGAGTTGCGCATCGGCCGCGGCGGCGTGGCCTCTCTCTTCGGTGGCTCGGCCTTCTGTTCGTCCTTCTTGATCTCGGGCCGCTTGGCTCGATCCCCCGTTCGGTCCGCGGGCTTCTCCGGCGCCTTCGCTTGCAGCTCGGGTTTGTCGGGCTTCTTCTCTAGGCCTTTCGCCGCCTCCGCCTTGTCGACCGGCACGGGCAACAGCGCCGCCGACAGCGTGTTGTGGTCGACGTCCTCTTCGAGCTTCGGCACCAGGTTCATGCCCTGGCTCGCCGGGATGATGACCTCGCCGATGCCCTTCACGACCAGCGTGCCGTCTTTGGCGTTCAGCTCATCATCGAAGATGTCGAACATGTAGCGCGACAGCCGCACGTTGTTCGACTTCTTCGGGCTCGCCTCGAGGTAGTCCTCGAGCGCGAGCTGCATCTCCTGCGCAGTCTTGTAGCGGCGGTCGGGGTTCTTCTCGAGCGCCTTCGAGAGGAGCTTGACCACCTCCATGGGCACGTCGGGGTTGAGCTCGCGCGGGTTGAGCGGCTTCTCCTGCACGATGGCCTTGAGCGTCTTGAGCGACGAGTCGCGCTCGAAGGCGCGCACGCCCGTGAGCATCTCGTACATGACCAGGCCCACGGCGAAGAGATCGCTCCGGTGATCGACACGGGCGCCACGCACCTGCTCTGGGCTCATGTACGCGTACTTGCCCTTCAGCACGCCGGCGCGCGTCTGGGCCAACTGCGTGGACGCCTTGGCGATACCAAAGTCGACGACCTTCACGCCGCCCGCGAAGCTCACCAGGATGTTCTGCGGGCTGATGTCGCGGTGCACGATGTTGAGCGGCGTGCCGTCGTAGTCCTTGCGCGAGTGCGCGTAGTGCAGTCCGTCGCACACCCCCGCGAGGATCCGGCACACGTGCTCGACCGGCGTCATCTCCCCGCGCTGCTGCGCCTTGCCGATGAGGTGCTGGACGTTTCTGCCGGAGACGTACTCCATGGCGATGTAGTAGGTGCCGTCCGCCTTGCCGAGGTCGTAGATCTGCACCACGTTCGGGTGGCTCAGCTTGGCGGCGATGCGCGCCTCGTCGAGGAACATGGAGACGAATTCTTCGTCTTGTGCCAGGTGGGGCAGGATGCGCTTGAGCACCACCACCTTCTCGAAGCCCTCGAGGCCCGACTGCTTGGCGAGGAAGATCTCGGCCATCCCGCCGGTGGCGAGCTTCTTCAAGAGCTCATAGCGGTCGAATTTGCGAGGGAGCTGCTCGTCCCCGCTGGACTCGGCCGATTGAATTTCCTGCGCTGCGCTCAAGCGCGTCTCCACGCCCCGAAAAGCCTCGCTCCCACCTGCCTCTCGACGTTACTGACCCCCGCCACTGCAAGTCAAAGCGCCGGGAAACACAGCGGCCGGCGCCCCGCCGCGGGCGGAGTCGCCGGCCTACATCGGCGCCTAGGGGGCGCGCCGTGCGCTCAGCAGTCGGGATCCACGAGGTCGCAGAAGGTGTCGCACTCGCCATCGCCGTACCAATCGTTGGTCACGCAGACGTCGCTGCAGTCGGGATCCGGTGAGGCACAGACCTCGTCGCACACCATGTCGCTGTACCAGCCGTTGGTGGCGCAGACATCGCTGCTGCCGCCCTCGCAGTCGGGGTCGGGCAGGTCGCAGAAGGTGTCGCACTCGCCATCGCCGTACCAGTCGTTGGTCACGCAGCTGTCGCTGCAGTCCGGGTCGGGCTGATCGCAGAAGGTGTCGCAGGCCCGATCGCCGTACCAGCCGTTCTCGGCGCAGATGTCGGTGCTGGTGGCGCTGCAGTCAGGGTCCGGCTCTGGGCAGAACTCGTCGCATACATCGTCGTTGTACCAGCCGTTCTCCTGGCACACGTCGCTCGCCGGGGCGCCGCCACAGTCTGGGTCGGGCTGCGGGCAGAACTCGTCGCAAACCTCATCGTGGTACCAGCCGTTCTCCTCGCACACGTCGTCGGCCATGCAGTCGGGGTCGGGCTGCGGGCAGAACTCGTCGCAGGCGTCATCGTGGTACCAGCCGTTCTCCTCGCACACATCGGTCTCGGCGCCGGTGCCGCCGCTTCCGTCATCGCAGTCGGGGTCGGGCTGCGGGCAGAAGGTGTCGCAGACCTCGTCGTTGTACCAACCGTTGTCGGCGCACACGTCGCTGTCGTCGGCGGGCGGGGGCGCGGCGTCGTCGCAGTCGGGATCGGGGCTCGGGCAGAAGGTGTCGCAGACCTCGTCGTCGTACCAGCCGTTCTCCTCGCAGACGTCGCCCTCGCTGCCGTCGTTGCCGTCGTCGCTCGAGCCGTCGTCATCCGACTCGCTGCAGCCGATGTCACCGTTAGGGTTCGGCTCGAAGCCCGGCAGGCAGAAGCAGAGGAAGAAGATCGCGATGGTGTTGGGCCCGCAGTTGCCGATGATGCTGTCGCCATCGCCGCCGCCCGTGCCGCCGCCGCCCGTGCCGCCGCCGCCCGTGCCGCCGCCGCCCGTGCCACCGCCGCCGCTCGGGGGCGGGCGAACACAGGCGTTGCCGCTCGGCGAAGGCTGATAGCCAGCGTCGCACTGGCAGCGGCCGGGTTGTCCGGGCACCGGCGACGCGTGCTCAACGCAGCCGCTGCTCGACTGGTCGGAGACACAGGTGCGGGTGGCGGAGTCGAAGTGGTAGCCGGCGTTGCACGTGCAGCCGCCGCCCGCCGAGGGGGTGGAGTTCGGCGGGCAGGTCGTGCTGCCGCCGCTGCCTTGGCAGACGCCGCCGCCGCCACAGCGCTCGCCAGAGGTACAATCCGCGTCGCGCGCGCACTCGACGCACAGGCCCGGGACGGAGCTGCTGGTCGCCGAGCAGATGGGCGTGCCGCCCGAGCAGTCGCTCGCCTGGCGGCACCAGCCGTCCTGCAGCGGCTCACATTGGCCCTCTGCGGCGTTGCAGAACTGGTCAAGAGGGCAGGAGCTCGTCGCCGTGCAGGTTGGGCCTGGGTCGTCGCCGTCGGTGGGCAGGGAGTCCGCAGCTGCCTGACAAACGCCGTCGATACAGGGGGCGCCACGGCAGTCGGAGTCGACCGTGCAGCTCGTGCAAGCCGGATCGCCTTCCTCACAGGGGCCATCCACGGCCACTGGCGTTGCGCATGCGGCAAGGAGGGCGAAGGCGGCGAGGGCGGTGGGCGAGAGGAGGGAACGCATGGAGGCTCCTTGCGGGTACCTGAATGACTCAGGTATCGGCACACCTCGTGCGCAGTTGTCTTACATGTCGGATATCCGCCGGAGCGCTTGGCGGCCGCGGCGCCAAGCGCCCGGAATTGCATAAAAATGAACCCCCCTGGGGTCAGGGGGGTTCGAGAAAGATCCGGCGGCGTCCTACTCTTCCACACGGTTTCCCGTGCAGTACCATCGGCGCTGGCAGGCTTAACTTCCGAGTTCGAGATGGGATCGGGTGTGACACTGCCGCTATTACCACCGGAAACCGTACGAAGTCGTTTCGCCGACGCGGCTGACCTGGCATTCTCAGTTGAACAACCAGGAGCGCTCGGCCCAGCAACCTTAACCTCATTTTGCAGGAGACACATTCATGTGACTTTCCACTGCTTTCCCGAAGGAAAACAGGAAAGTGCCAAGCCTCACGGCCGATTAGTACGGGTCAGCTCCACACCTCACGGTGCTTCCACATCCCGCCTATCACCTCGTAGTCTTCGAGGGGCCTTCAGGGGCTTGCGCCCGGGAGGTCTAATCTTGAGGGGGGCTTCCCGCTTAGATGCTTTCAGCGGTTATCCCGTCCGGACATAGCTACCCAGCGATGCCACTGGCATGACAACTGGCTCACCAGAGGTCCGTCCAACTCGGTCCTCTCGTACTAAAGTTAGCTCCTCTCAAACCTCCTACGCTTGTGGCAGATAGGGACCAAACTGTCTCACGACGTTTTGAACCCAGCTCGCGTACCGCTTTAATAGGCGAACAGCCTAACCCTTGGGACCGACTTCAGCCCCAGGATGCGATGAGCCGACATCGAGGTGCCAAACCACGCCGTCGATGTGAACTCTTGGGCGTGATAAGCCTGTTATCCCCGGAGTACCTTTTATCCGTTGAGCGATGGCCCTTCCATACAGAACCACCGGATCACTATGACCTGCTTTCGCACCTGCTCGGCATGTCTGCCTCGCAGTCAAGCTCCCTTATGCCATTACACTCGACGCCTGGTTTCCAATCAGGCTGAGGGAACCTTCGCGCGCCTCCGTTACTCTTTGGGAGGCGACCGCCCCAGTCAAACTGCCCACCAGACAGTGTCCCCAGCCTCGCTGAGAGGCCTAGGTTAGATATCCAGACGATACAGGGTAGTATTTCAACGTCGGCTCCACGATGGCCAGAACCACCGCTTCAAAGCCTCCTACCTATCCTACGCAATCTCGCCCGAATATCACTGCCAAGTTGCAGTAAAGGTTCACGGGGTCTTACCGTCTTGCCACAAGTACACTGCGTTTTCACAGCGCTCTCAATTTCGCTGAGTCCTAACCCGAGACAGTGCGGAGATCGTTACGCGATTCGTGCAGGTCGGAACTTACCCGACAAGGAATTTCGCTACCTTAGGACCGTTATAGTTACGGCCGCCATTCACTGGGGCTTCGGTTCACCGCTTCGATTGCTCTAACGGATTCCGTTAACCTTCCAGCATTGGGCACGCGTCACACCCTATACGTCCCCTTGCGGGTTTGCAGAGTGCTGTGTTTTTGGTAAACAGTCGCCACCGCCTGGTATTTGCAACCCTGTATAGCTTTGTAGAGTAAATCCACTGACAAACAGGGCACGCCTTATCCCGAAGTTACGGCGTTAATTTGCAGAGTTCCTTAGGTTAGGTTCTCTCAAGCGCCTTGGGATTCTCTCCCCACCCACCTGTGTCGGTTTACGGTACGGACTCGAATGCTCGTAGACCCGCGGATTTTCTTGGAAGCGCGGAATCACCAACTCGCCTCGTCCGAAGACTTGGCTCGTCCTTCGCCTTGGCCTTAATGGGAACACCTTTGGTTTCGTGTGCCCCCAGCCTACGCGAGCTCACCACCATCCGATAGGTGGCCTGGCTATCCCTCTCCGTCCCCGCTGGACATCAAACCTTGCACTCAAGGTGCCGGAATATTAACCGGCTTTCCATCATCTACGCCTCGCGGCCTCGACTTAGGATCCGACTAACCCCGGGAGGATTAACCTGGCCCGGGAAACCTTGGGTTTTCGGCGAACGAGTTTCTCACTCGTTTTCTCGCTACTCATTGTGGCATAATCTCTTGTCAGCGCTCCAGCAATTCTTTCGATTCACCTTCACTGCACTGACAATGCTCCCCTACCGCTTGACCAGGCCGTAACCTGACCAAGCCCGAAGCTTCGGTGCCCGGCTTGAGCCCCGTTAAATTTTCGGCGCAGACCCACTTGACCAGTGAGCTATTACGCTTTCTTTGAAAGGTGGCTGCTTCTAA
>JADZDP010000142.1 GCA_020850995.1 Deltaproteobacteria bacterium | reverse complement strand
GGGCCTGCCCATGCAGGACGACGAGCTCGCCTCCTGCGCAGCGCCAGCGCCAGCACGAAGGCGCCCAGCGGGGTCGGTGCCTCGGCGCAGCCCGCGGGCGGCTCCCCCGTCTCAAGGTCGTCGTCCGGCTCGCCCTGGTCTCCTTCACCCTCCCCCTCGGCGGGCGGCGGCGGATCGAAGAAGGCGGCGCCAAGCAGGCCCGCCACCTCGCACCAGGCGCGCGCCGAACAGTCGTCGAGCTGGGTCGCCATCCACGCGCGATCGAGGCGCAGGTCGGCGAAGCCCGTGAACTCGGCGCAGTCCGGCGCCGTGTACGACGCGACGCCGACCACGCGATCGGTGCGCGCATGTGTCGTGGGCACCGCGACGACCAGGCCGCCCCCCGAGTCGCCGTTGCAGCCCTGCGGCCCGCCCGCCTCGCTCTCGACGTACAGGTGCACGCCGTTGCCGCTCGTGACCGTCATGGGCGCGCAGCGCAGGAGCCCGAAGACCTCGTCCTCGTCGTAGCCGTAGCCCCCGAGCTGGCCCGTGACGCCGTCGCCGTCGCCGATAGCCGCGTCGTCGCCGGCCTCGAGCACCAGGCCGAGGGGCGCGTCGGGCAGCGCAGCGTCGAGGAAGAACAGCCCCACGTCGTGGGCGTGGGAGCCGCCGTCATACTCGGGGTGGGCCAGGGCGCGCCGCACCGGCACCGACGCGGCCAGCACGGCGTCGCGCTCCTCGACGGTGGCGGCGGGCAGGGCCCGCAGATCGCGCTCGCGGCTCACCCATTGGCTGACGGTGTTGGTCTCGGTGATGCAGTGCGCGGCCACCAGCACGACGTCGGGCGTGATCAGCATGCCGGTGCAGTAGGTGAAGGCCACACCGTCGTCGCGGGCGCCGATGATCGCTACGGTCGCGAGCGCCTCGTCGTCGCTGCACACCTCGGCGCCGCGCAGGGCGCCCTCCCCGTGCCGGGGCGCCGCGGCGCGTGGCTCGGCGCCGCACGCACACCCGAGGCCCAGCAGCAGGAGGAGCGCCCCACGCACGCCGCCAGCATACTGCGAGGCCCGCCGCCGGTCGCGCTTCCCAAGTGCAGCACCAGCCGCTACTCGAGGACATGCGCTTCGACAGCCTCGGGGTCCACGCCGCTCTGCACGCCGACCTCGACGCGCGCGGCTATGACACCGCCACGCCGGTCCAACAAGCGGTGCTCGCGCCCGAGCTCGCAGACGCGGATCTGCTCGTGTCGTCGCAGACCGGCTCGGGCAAGACCATCGCGTTTGGCCTCGCGGCCGCGCATCAGCTGCTCGGCGAGTCGCAACACCTCGGCCGCGCCGCCGCGCCGCGCGTGCTCGTGGTCGCGCCCACGCGCGAGCTGGCGCAGCAGGTGGCGCGTGAGCTGTCGTGGCTCTACCGCGGAGCGGGTGCGCGCGTGGCCACCTGCGTCGGGGGCATGGACATCCGGCGCGAGCAGCGAGCGCTGCACGATGGCGCGCACATCGTGGTCGGCACGCCGGGGCGGCTGTGCGATCACCTGGCGCGCGCGGCGCTCGACCTGTCCCAGCTCGCGGTGGTGGTGCTCGACGAAGCCGACGAGATGCTCGACATGGGTTTCCAGGAAGACCTGGAGAAGATCCTCGACGCAGCACCCGGCGAGCGTCGCACGCTGATGTTCTCGGCGACGATCCCGCGGGAGATCGAGGCGCTCGCGCGCAAGTACACCAAAGACGCGCACCGCGTGCGCGCCAACGCGGCCGAATCCCACGCCGACATCGAGTACCTGGCGCATGCGGTGGCACCGCAGGAGCGCGAGCACGCCGTGGTCAACGTGCTGCGCTTTCACGAGCCGCCGAGCGCGCTGGTGTTCTGCGCGACGCGCGAAGGGGTGTTCCACCTGCACGCCAGCCTGCAGGAGCGCGGCTTCTCGGTGGTGTCCTTGTCCGGCGAGCTCAGCCAAGCAGAGCGCAACCGTTCGCTGCACGCGATGCGTGACGGCCGCGCGCGCGTGCTGGTCGCCACCGACGTCGCCGCGCGGGGACTCGATCTCCCGACGGTGGCGCTGGTGGTACACGCGGACCTGCCGCAGAACGAGGCTGCGCTCTTGCACCGCAGCGGCCGCACGGGCCGCGCCGGCCGCAAGGGCACCAGCGTGGTGCTGGTGCCCTACAATGCGCGCCGATACGCAGAGCGCTTGTTTCGCGGCGCGCATGTCGACGTGAGCATCGGCCCGGCGCCCACGATGGAGCAGATCCGCGCGCTCGACACGCAGCGGCTGGTGGAGCGCGTGGGCGCGCTCACGGCGGAGGCCGACGTCGACGACGCCGAGCTCGTGCGGGCGTTGTGCGAGCGCCATGGCGCCGAGGCGCTGGCGGTTGCGGTGGCGCGGCTCGAGCGTCGCGCGTTGCCGGCGGCCGAGGACCTGCCGCTCACGGCATCGCTGCGCGCGCGTGGCGAACGCGGCGAGGGCACCGCCCGGCGCGAGCGCCCGCGCGTCGACGGACGCGGCAACGAGGACACGCACGGGGCGCGCCGGCCGGTGCGGCACGTGGCGTCGGCCGACGGCCGGTGGTTTCACGTGAACGTCGGGCGCAAGCACAACGCAGACCCGCGCTGGCTCTTGCCCATGCTGTGTCGTCGAGGGGGCGTGAAGAAGGGCGACATCGGGCGCATCGAGATCGGCGCGAGCGAGACGCGCTTCGAGGTGGCGACCAGGGTCGCCCACGCGTTCGCCGAGGCGGCGGCGCGGCCGGATCGCAAGGACAAGCACGTGCGCATCCAGGCCCTGCGCGACGACGCGTGAGGCGCCCCGCGTTCCTCGCCCCGAGCGATCGCAGGCGCACCTGCATCACGCGCCGGCGATCGCGGTAGCTTCGCGCCACGCCATGCTCTCTGCCGCCGATGCCCGACGCGCACCAGCCCCGACGCAGCCAAGCGGCAGTACCCGCGTGGAGCCGTCGGCGGCAGGCATTCGCGGCGTGGACGAAGCCGACACCGACCGCATGCGACACCTCGACGCATGGGCGCGCATCGACGCGGCCCTCCAGGTGGAGCGCCGCACCCTCTTCACCACCTTCGTCATCGTCGCGCTGGCGCTTCTGTTTCTCATCGCCGCCGACCGGGCCGGTGTGGCGACGCGCCCGTTCGGGGTCGCGCTCGCCGTGCTCACGCCGCTGGCGCTGCTGCGCCTGGTGCTCTTCGCCCGCGCGCGTGCCCTGGCGCCAGAGCGCGCCGCGCGACGGTGGCTCGTCTTTGGCCCGATGCTGGTCGTGGTGGCTGCGTGGGCGGGCTTCGCGACCTGGGCGTGCGTCGAGGCGCGCGGCACCACGCTGTTCACGGTCATCGTCGCAACGCAGTGCCTGTGCGGCGCCGCCGTGGTGCTCTCCTATGCCGGAGTACCGCTGCTGGCGGCGGCGGTCATTGTTACGACCGTGGTTCCCGTGGGGGTCGCGGCGCTGGCGTTCGGAGGAGCCGACCGCTTCTCCGGACCGGGTGCGCTGCTCTTCTGCGTCATGTTGGTGAGCTACCTGCCGCGCGCCGCGCGCGAGCGTCGCGCCGGCGCGATGTCGCTCTTGTTGCTCGCGGAGCGCGCCCGCGGCCTCGAAGAGGCACGCGACGCCGCCCTCGCCGCCGCCAGTGCCAAGGAGACCTTCTTCGCCAACCTCAGCCACGAGATCCGCACGCCCCTGCACGGCCTTCTCGGCACCGCCGAGCGCCTCCAGGGCATGCCGCTCGACCAACCGCAGCGCGACGCGGTCGAGCAACTGCATCGTTGCGGTCAGTCCTTGCTGCACACGCTCAACGACGCGCTCGACGCCATTCGGCTCGAGGCCGGCAAGCTTCAGCTCCACCCAAGCCGCGTGGCGCTCGGCGAGCTCTTGCGTGAGGTGGTGGGCACCTTCGCCGACCAGGCCCGTGGCAAGGGCCTGTCGCTGACGCTCGAGGCTGACGTCGCTGACCAGGTCAGTGCCGACGCGCATCGCCTTCGCCAGGTGCTGCAGAACCTGATCGGCAACGCCGTCAAGTTCACGAGCGAGGGCCGCATCGACGTGGTGGCCCGCACCCGTGCGGTCGATGACCACACGCTCGAGCTGGCCATCGACGTCGCGGATACCGGCGCCGGCTTCGCCGCTGCGGACGGCGAGCAGCTCTTTCAGCGATTCACGCCGCTGAGCGCGCGCGGCGCAAGCGGCACTGGCCTCGGCCTGTCCATCGTCGCCGACCTGGTGCGGCTCATGGGCGGCAGCATCGAGGCCAGCAGCGCCGGGATTGGCAGCGGCGCCACGTTCCGCGTCCGCGTGCCCGTGGCGAGGGCAGCGGACGATCCCGTCGAGCTGCGCGGGCGACACGTGCTCGTCGTCGACGACAACCCGGTCAACCTGGCGGTGGCGCGCGCCTACCTGGAGGGGCTCGGTGTACGCGTCGACGCCACCGGCGGCGGCGACGACGCGCTCGATCGCGCCGCCACCACCCGCTACGACGCCATCCTGATGGACTGCAACATGCCGAACAAGGACGGCTTCACCACCACGCGCGAGCTGCGGGCGCGCGGCGACACCACGCCCGTGCTGGCCATCACGGCGACGTCGAGCGACTCCATGGCGGAGCGCTGTCGGAGCGCCGGCATGGGGGCGCTGGTCGAGAAGCCCATCTCCGCCACGAGCCTGCGCGACGCGTTGGGGCGTCTCATCGGGGCGCGCGACGCGTGAAGGTCTTCAGCCGAGCAGGCTCTTGAGCGTCGCCATGATGCGCGGGTCGCCAGGGACGAGCTCCGCTGCCATGCGCACGAGCGCGATGGCTGCCGGACGTTTGCCTGCGCGCAGCTCTGCCAAGGCCCGCTCGAGCAGCTGATTGGCCTGCGCGCGCTTGGGGTCGATGGCCGGTGTGGCAGCAGCGACCGGCGCTGGCGCCGCGGGTGCGGCGGGGCCGCGGAGGCCGCTGGGAGTCCCGGTGCGCGCCAGCGGGACGCTGGGTCTGGCGCTCGGCGTCTCCGTGGCGCTCGACGTGCCAACCGTGGCGGGGGACGTCGCCACGCGCGATGGCGCGCTCGGGTGACGCGGTCTTTGCGGCGTGAGCTCGGCAGCGGTCGTCGGCGGAACACCGTGCGGGCCACTGTCTGCTAGCTCGTCTTCCTCGAGGAGGCCCGCGAGATCGGGGACGAAGTTCCCCACCACCTCGACCACGCCTCGATCGGCGAGCATGCCGATAGCTACCTTGAGGTCGCTGAAGGACAGGCCGGCCTTCTTGCGCAGGCGCGCCAAGGGGCGGCGGCCGTCGAGGAAGGAGAGCACGTGCTGCTCGAAGGGGGAGAGCGCGGCACGCGCTACGCCGCTCTTGCAGCGCAGCACCACCTGCGGCTGCACCATCTTCTGCCGGTCGGCGCGCTGCGGGCCGCTCTCCTCCTCGAAGCGGCCGCGGTCCATGGCGTCGGTGTTCTCCTCGAGAAAGGCGTGGAAGCTGTTGACGGGCTTCTCCGCCACCGCCACGGGTGGTGGCGGCGGATCGTCGAGGGGTGAGGGCGACAGGTCGGTGCGCTCGTCGAAGTCGGCGCCCAGATCGAGGCCGCTCAGGGGCGCGCGGCGGGCAGCGCTGGTGCTAGGGCTGGCACGTGTGGGGGAGACGGCGTCACCGCCGGTGTCGTCGGGGTCGGCGGTGGGGCCAGCGCTCGAGTCCGGAGGCAGGGGCGCCGTGTCAGGGGCGGTGTTGAAGGGGCCGCCCACGCCGTCGTCGATCGTGAGGTCGGCGTCGAGGACGGCGCCGCAGCTGCCGCAGAAGCCGTCGTCTTGTTCCATCGGCTTGTCGCACTGAGGGCAGGGGGCGATTGGCACGGGCGGAGCCTACGCGCACGCCAGGCGACTCGAACACAAATGTTGTGACCCCTGGCGCGAGGCTCGCAGCGAGGGAGCTTGCGCTCCTGTTCGCGTCGCCTCACCCCTCGCAGCGCCGCAGGCAGCGCTCGAGCTCGCCGTCGAGCGCGCGCAGCTCATCCACCGAGAGCGTGAGGACGTCATTGGTGCGGCCGAGCACGGCGGCGGCGCAGGAGGGTCGAGGCGCGCACTCGCGGAGCGCGCGCACGCGGTCACCAAAGAGGCGCGGCTTGGGCTCGGCCTTTTTTGCCTTGGTCGCCTTGGTCGCCGGCCGCGTGACCGCGATCGGCGCCCGCTCGGTCGAGGGCGGCGGGTCGACGTGGACCGGTGGTGGCGCGGGCGCGGCCTCGACGAGGGGCGCTGGTGGCGACGTTGCGGCGCCCGCTGGCGTCGGCGGCGCCGGGGACGATGGGCCTGGTGGCGTGGCGGTCGTCGGCGCGGCCGGCCCGACCAGGTCGAGGTGGGGCACCACCGGGGTCCGCGCGGCGGGCGAGGGCGCCAGCCACAGCGCGGCCGTGACGCCGACGGCGGCGCCCAGGGCGGCGGGCAGCACCCAGCGCGCCCCACGTCGCCGCGGTCGAGGGCGCGGCGCCGCGGGGGTGAAGGGCGTCTGTTCCACGCCCACCAGTGGCGTGGCGTCGAGCGCCTGCGTACCCGGCAGCGCACGCGGACGCATGCCCACGGTGGCGCCGCCCGTGCTCGCGCGCTCGTCGATGGTGCGGGCGGGCTCGCTCGGCTCGCCGCGGTACGCGGTCTGCTCGGGGAACTGGGCCGCGTGCACCACCGAGGGCTCGTGCAGCAGCGTGACGCGCGCCTGCTCCTCGCGCAGGCGCTCGCCGGCGAACAGGCGCTCGAGCAGCGCTGCGATCTCCGGTTGGGGATCGGGGTGCCCGCGCTCCACCACGGCCGCGCTCAGTTGGTCGCGCAGCCACGATGCGCTTGGCCGCTGCGTGGCGTCGGGATCGAGGCCGACCTCGAGCGCGGCGCGCACGTCGGGGGCGAGGGCGGCGAAGCCGGGGGGCTCGACGCGCGCACCCACCGCGAGCAGCGGCGCCACCGCCTCCGCGCGCCGGTCGCCCCAAAAGCGGCGCCCGGTCAACAGCTCACAGACCGTGACGCACGCGGCCCACACGTCGGTGGGCGGCCCCACGGGCTCACCGCGCGCCTGCTCGGGCGAGATGTAGCGCAGCTTGCCGACGAGCTGTCCCACGTGGGTGAGCTCGGTGCGTACCGCGCAGCGCGCGATGCCGAAGTCGATCAGCTTGACCGCGCCGTCGAAGGCGACCAGCACGTTCTGCGGGCTGACGTCGCGGTGCACCACGTGGAGCGGCGCGCCGCTGCGCGGATCGACGGCGCGATGGACCTCGTCGAGCGCGTCGAGCAGCTCGGCGGCGATGGCGAGCCCGATGGCCTCGGGGACCGGCGCGCCCGCGTCGTTGGCGGCCACGAAGATGGCCATCAGGTCGCGCCCAGGCACGTACTCGACCGCGATGTAGGGCCGGCCACCGTCCTCACCGACGTCATAGACCGCCACGATGTTTCGGTGCGCCAACAGCGCCGAGGTGCGCGCCTCGTCGACGAAGCGCCGGGTGGCGACGCGGTCGTGGGCGTACTCGGCGCGCACCGTCTTGACCACGCACAGGCGCGGCGCGCCGTGGTGCTCTTGGTGCGCGAGGTACACCTCGCCCATGCCCCCCGAGGCGAGGTGACGCAAGAGCAGGTAGGGCCCGAGCCGCCCTGGCAGCTCGACGGACATGGTGCGAGTCTACCCCTGCTCACTCGTGGCTGGCTCGATGATGACGGTGGCGCTCCTCACGCTCGCCTTGGCCGGCGCTCCCAGCGCCGCGGTGGTCGACTTGTCGCCGCGCGCGGGCTCACCCGCCTTGGCCGAGGCGCTGCGCGCGCTGCCGGCGCTGCGTGGCCGCGCGTTCGGCGCCGCGCAGACCGAGGCCGTGGTCAACGACGCCGCCGGGCTGGGGCTGTCGTGCCGCTTCGAGGACGACGCCTGCCTGCAGAAGCTGATGGTGCTGGCCCGTGTCGACGAGCTGATCGCGCTCGAGGCTGACGCCGACCACGTGCACCTGGCGCGCGCCACCGAGGCGGGTGTGCAGCGTTCGAGCTCGCGCGTTGCTGGCAGCCCGCCGGTGCGCGCGCGCGCCGCGTGGGGCGAGCTGCAGCGTGCCGCCCGGCCCGCGCGCGCACCGGTGCGCGATGGCAGCGGCGCGACCAGGCCAGGCGCCCACGGTGACGATGACGAGGGACCCGCCGAGGCGCTGGACGCGCCGGCCGCGCTGGCGCTGGAGGAGACCCCCACCGCGAGCAGCGGCGGCGTTACGCCGCCCCTCGTCATCGGCATGGCGGGCGCGGGCACGGCCGTGGTGCTCGGCGCCGCGGCCATCGGCGTCTCGGCGGCGCTGGCGCAGCAGCTGCGCGGCACCCAGCTCGGCGTGCCGCTCGACGACAGCTTCGATACGCTGCAGGTCACCTTCTGGTCCCTGTCGGTGGCCGCCACGTCGGCCGCGATCACGGGGGCCATCGGCCTCGGCTGGTTCGTCGCCGAGGGTGGCGCCGCGCTCAGCGAACCGTGAGCGCCACGCGATAGGGCAGGGTGCCGGCCAGGCCCGCGCTGCCCTTGGTGACGGCGACGACGTAGCGGCGATCGGCCAGCGATCGATTGGTCGCGGCCTCGTGCCGCGGAGACTCGCCGGTGCCGTCGACGAAGGCGCAGGCGAAGGGCGCCGATGCAGCGGCCACCAGCTGCACGCCGTTCTCATCGAGCAGCGCGACGCTGGTGTTGAAGGCATCGCAGCTGGTGGCCTCGTCGTCGGGCACCACCTCGGCGCGCAGCCCTCGGCCCGGCGGCACGTCAACGACGTAGAGGTCCACGTCGTCGGCGGTGCCGATGGTACCGCGCATGGCGGCGTCGAGCCCGTCGACGACGGCGTCCTCGGCTTGCGTGAGCGCGTCGTTGGGCTCGTGCTCGTCGCCCCGATCGTCGAGCACCGTGACCTGCGCGCGGTAGTCGGGGATGAAGGCCGCGCCCGAGTCCTCCATGATGCGCACCAGGTGTGGCCGCGCCTGCAGCGTCGTGGTCAGCACCGTGCAGCGGCCGTTGCCGTTGTCGTAGGAGCCGCGCAGGAACGCGTCGTCCCATACCTGAGCGACATCCTCGCGGTGCAGATCCATGATGAAGCCCGTGACCCCGTCGCAGTCGTCGGCGTCGCTGCGGTTGAAGGTCTCGATGCGCACCACCATGGGCGCCACGGGGGCCAGCCAGAAGGTGTCGTACTCGCTGAACGACTGGCCCGTGCTCTCGTTGAAGTAGAGCGTGTTGATGCCGGCGGCGAACACGCTCGAGGTCGACACGGTGACCGTGCCGACGTCGGTGGGGTAGTCGTTCGGCTCCACCTCGGTGACCAGATCGTCGAAGCGACAGGTCGAGGAGCAGCCGTCGCCGCTCAAGCGATTGCCGTCGTCGCAGCTCTCGCGCCCCTCGGCGACGCTGTCACCGCACAGGGTGGCCGGCGCGCGCTCCTTGTCCTCGTCGCCGGCACTGGGGTCGCCGCTCGCATCGCCGCCGTCGTGCTCGGTGCCCGGGCCGAGCGAGCCCTCGAGGCGGCAGACGCCGAGCGCGACGTCGCAGCGCTCGTGCTCGGGGCAGGCCTCGCCGTGCCGGCAGCTCGTGATGCCCACGGCGAAGTGGCAGGCGCTGCTGGAAAGCAGCGCGCCGAAGACCCCGAGGATGACGATCGGCCCCGCCTTGCTCACCCTTCAACTTTCGGCGATAGCGCGCGGATCGCGCTCTCCGCTAGGCGACCGAGGTCACGCTGGCCTGCGCGGCGGTCTGCGTCCGGACGCGGCGGTGGAGCGGGACCACCCCCGCGTCGGCGTCGCGCACCCGCCCGACGCGACCTCGGCGTACATCGGGGTCGAGGTGGGCAGCCGGGTGTATGATCGCTCTCTAGAGCTCGTTTCATAGCCCCTCCCGTCGCGTGCATCGCGCCAGGCGGGCGATCGCTGCGTTGCTGCGGGCCGACCGTCCGTCGAGGAGGGCCGGCTCCTCGCGCCTGGTGCTCACCCGCCTGGCGCGCGCCCGCTCGGTCCGGGGTTCTGAAACGAGCTCTAGTACTACTTGATCGGATCGTCGTCTGCTGCGGCCGCGTCTGCCGGGCGCCTCACGGCGGGAGTCCTCGGCGGCGCCTGCGCCGTACAGCAAGTACGGCTCGGCGGCGCCTCCTGGCTCCGCCGTGATCCGCCTCGCCAGCCGCGACCTCGCTACGACGCCGATCCGACCAAGTAGTACTAGCGCCGGAAGTCGTCGTCGCGCTCGCGGGGCTCGCGGGGCTCGATGGCGCGCACCTGCACCATGCCCCCGTCGAGGGGCACCAGGTTGAGCTTGAGCGTGATGGAGCCGTCGCGATTGGTGAAGCCAACCCCGATCTCGGTCCAGAACGCCTTCTTCCCCTCGCGATCGCGGATATGCCAGATGGCGTGCGTGGGCGCGGCGTGAGGTCGGTCGGTCATCGTGCAGATCCCCTCGTCGTTCTGGTCATCAAGGTGCACCCTCGACGGCGAAACGCAAGAGGGATAGCGACTCAGGGGCGCCGGCGCAGCACGCGCAGCATGCCGCGTAAGAGCTCGACGTCGCGGGCGCTGACGTCCATCTTGTCGACGATCTCGCGCATGCGGGGCGCGAACTCGGCGGGCGTCTGCACGCGGAAGTAGCCGGCGTGCTCGAGAGCGTGGAGCCACTCCTGCAACAGGTGCTCGCGATCGCCCGGCGCTGCGCGCGTGGGCTCGTCGTCGAGCGCGGCCAGCGCGAACAGCTCGAGCACCACCGCCACCGCGTGCGAGAGGTTCAGGCTCGGCTCCGCTCCCGTGGTCAACAGGCGCACGGTGCGCTGGCAGGCCGACGCCTCGTCGAGCTTGAGCCCAAGGCGCTCGTTGCCGAACACCAGCGCCACGCGCGCGCCCGCCGCCGGCCACAACAGGCGCGCGCGCTCCACCGTGAGCGGTGGGCCGTCGCGCGCTTGGGCGATCTTCGACGAGGTGCCCACCGCCAGCTCCACGTCGGCCAGGGCCTCCACCAAGGTGGCGAAGCGCGCAGCGCCCGAAAGCAGCGCCTCCGAGGGGTGCGCCATCATCACGGCCTCACGGCACTCGGCGTCGGCGCGCACGTCGACCAAGCGCAGCGCGCAGCCGAAGTTGCCGCACAGGCGCGCCACGCTGCCGAGGTTGAGCGGTCCCTCGGTGCGCACCAGCACCACCACGAGCTGGCCGCGCGTCACCTCACCCGCCGAGGATGGGACGGCAGATGCACGTGCTGGCCTGGCACAGCTCGGTCGAGGTGTCGCAAGCGTCGTTGCAGTTGGCCGGGCACAGGCAGGCGCAGGCGCTCACGTCGGCCAGGTGGGTCTCGTCGCACGCCAGCGCGTCCACGTCGCACACGCAGCCGCACACGTCGCTGTCCCAACGGAAGCCGGCGGTGCAGGAGAGCTCGCCGTCGCACACGCAGGCGCACGCCTCGAGATCACAGCGCTCCACGCCGGTGCAGCTCGCGCACACCTGGCAGCCGGGCTGCGGCGGGTCGGGCAACGGGCTCTGGTCGAGCCAGGTGCGGTACGAGATGGCGATCAGGCTGCCGATGGCCGCGGGGCTCGGGCGACAATCGCCGAAGAACGCCACCGTGCGCGTGGTCGAGTCGACGTCGAAGCCGTGCTCACGCGAGCGCGGCACGTCGTCGGTGTTGCAGGTGCCCATGGTGCTGCCCGCCGCCATCGCCACCTTCACCGTCGAGGTGATGGGGTAACGATCGAGCACGTACGGCGACACGTTGACCAGCGCCTGGTCGAGGATGGCGCCTACCGTGGGGCCGATGGCGTTGAGGTCGCGCAGCGAGCCCTCGATGCCGCCGAAGCGCTGCAAGAGCCCGCGCAGCACGTGGGGGGTGCGCTGCGCCTCGCCGCAGGTGTCACCCACCGGGCAGATGATGCCGCCCATCTGGAAGCTCGCCACCGGCAGCGCGCGATAAAAGGCCTCGAGCTCGTCGATGCCCGCGGCGGCGCCGGCGTTGTCGAAGTACTGATCGTCGGCGTCGCCGAGGAACACGAGCAGCAGGTGACCACCCTCTTGCACGTGCGAGTCGTCGGGGGCGGCCTGCGTGGGCAAGAACGACACGGTGCCCGCCGCGGGATCGGAGAGGATCAAGCGCGCGCTGTGCGCGATCTCCTCGCGCGTCTGGTTGCAGGTGCCGCCAGCGCCGAGCCAGGGGACGTCGTTGATGCCGTTGTTGTCCGCGTCTTGCTGGAACCACGAGGCGAAGCGATCGAGGTCGTTGGTGAAGGGGCGGCACTGGTTCTGCGTGGTGTCGCCACAGGTCTGGTTGGTGCAGCCTGAGGCCTGGCCGCCGGGGTTGTAGAAGCCCGAGGTCACGGCGGCCACGCGGTAGTCGACGGTGGCGCTCTCGAGGCGCGCGCGCATGGCCTGGGCCGCCAGGCCCACCTGCTCCTGCTCGTCGTTCATCGAGGTGGAGTTGTCGACCGACCACAGGATGTCGAGCTGCGCGAAGCCCTCGCTCTCGCGTCGATCGCACTGTACGCCGGTGGAGTCGGGTGCTTGCGCCAGCGCGCTGCCGTCGGCGAGGTCGCGGCACAAGAAGCCGCTGACGCCGTCGAACAGCTCCGCCGGGGTCAGCGCCACCAGCACGATGGTGGTCTGCGCCGAGCGCCGCACCACCTCGGCCTCCACGGCGAAGCCGCTGGTGGCGGCGGGGTCGTCGCTGACGTCGAAGGCGCCGGCGCCGCCGCCCACCAGCGCGTTGATGATGGCGTTGGCGCGCGTCTTGGTGCCGGTAGCACCCGCCATGCGGTAGCTCGCGTGCACGGCGGGGTAGCCATCCCACGTCGTGAAGGTGTTGGTGGTGGGCGTGGTGAGCGCGCCGATGCCGTTCAAGAGCGCGCGCAGCGCGGTCTCGTCAGCGGGCGCGTCGGTGCCCGCGGGGGTGCGCTTGACCGCCACGAAGGCCACGCGCGTGTCGCGATCGTGGCCGGCCACGCCCACGGGCAGGTTGCTCCCTGGATCCCGCAGCGGCACGTGGTCGGCGAAGTCGTTGCCCTCGCGGCGCGGCAGCGCCACCTGCAGGTCGGCCTCGACCACTACGCGCTGCACCAGCGGCACCAAGCTGTCGAGGGCGCAGGCCGCCTGCACCACCGGATCGTTGCCGTCGGCCGGGTCGTTCGGGTTGAGCTCACCGTCGTCGACGCGGCCGTTCTGGTTCGGATCTTCGGCGCCGTCGGGCACGCCGTCGCCGTCGCTGTCGGCGTCGTTCGGATCCGTGGTGGTGCTCACGTCACCGTCGCCGACGAAGGCCGGGCAGTCGCCCACCGGGCCGTGAGCGCCCACGCCGAGCTCGATGCCGTCGAGGATGCCGTCGCCGTCGCTGTCGGCGTTGGAGCGGCTGGTGGTGGTCTCGTCGATGTCGTCGATGCCGTCGCAATCGGTGTCGGGCTGCAGCGGATCGCTCTCGCCGTTGTCCACCCAGCCGTCGCCATCGAGGTCTTCACCGGCCACACAGATGCCCGCCACGTCGGCGTTGCCGTCGCACAGGCCATCGTCGTCAGCGTCGGGATCGTCGGGCACGGGGTCGACGGCGTCGGCCAGGCCGTCGCCGTCGGCGTCGGGCACCACGGGCACCGGCTCCGTGTCGCCACCCGTGCACACGGGCGGCACGTCGCTTGGTCCGTCGCACAGGTTGTCGCCGTCGGTGTCGGGGTTGTTCGGGTCGGTCTCGCTGCTGCGGTCGAGCTGCCCGTCGTGGTCGGCGTCCTCTTGTCCGTCGCTCAGGCCGTCGTCGTCGCTGTCGGCGTCGCGCGGGTTGGTGGTGGTGGCCGGGTCGGCGTCTGGATCGAGCTGCCCGTCGCAGCGCGCCTCCACGCTGCCGGTGCGGCCGAGCTCTTGGCCGTCGCTGAGGCCGTCGTCGTCGCTGTCGGCGTCGTCGGGGTCGGTGCCGCCCGGCGGGTCACCGGGATACACGGTGCCGAATTCCTCGGCGTCCGACAGACCATCGCAATCGGTGTCCTTGTTCGGGTTGTCGGGGTCGTTCGGGTCCGAGGGTCCTGGGTCGCCCTCGCCTTCGCCCTCGCCCTCACCTTCGCCCTCGCCTTCGCCTTCGCCCTCCGCGGCCAGCGTGGTGCAGCCATCGCAGGCGGGAGCGGTCACGAGCAGGGACGTGGCCAGCAGGGAAAGCGACAGCGCTGTGGGGGCAGATCGGATCCGCATCGGGTCCTCGATTCCGCAAGTGCTACGCCAGTGTAGCGCGTGGAACGCCACACGCGAGCGATCGACCCAGACGCCCACGATCAGCTACAGGATCCGTCGGCCTCGCAGCTGGTCGCGAGGCCGCCGCAATCGTTGTCCTCGGTGCACCGCTCGACGCACTCGCCGTCGTGGCACCGGAGGGACGCACATTGCTCGGGGTGCTCGCACACGCTGCCTGGCGCGCCGGCCGCCAGGCGCACGCAGCCGCAGGCGAAGCGACCGAACGCGGTGTTGCTGGGGCAATCGGGGGGGCCCGCGTCTCGCGTGATGAGGTCCTCGCAGGTGCACAGGCCGCCAGTGCAGAACGCCTCCACCGGCATCCCTTCGTGTTGGCAGTCATCGTCGTTGGTGCACGAGACCTTGTCGAAGGCCACGTCGGGCATGCAGATGGTCTCGGAGCCCAGGTCGCTCTCGTCGAGGTGTACGCACAGCAGGTCGTTCGCGTCGCACGCGGCGGTGGTCTCGCAGGCCGCGCCCACCCCGGTGGAGTTGAAGCCGCACACGCAGCGGCCGCACAAGAGCACGGCCACGAGCGAGAGCAGCACCCCGGCCGGTACGCGCCGGCGCCGCGCGTTGGCGCGCGCCCGCCGGCTCACTCAGCCGCCTCGCCGCTGTCCATCAGCGACCACCCGATGGCGCCGGCGCCGCCGAGGACGAGCGGGACGCTCGAGCACCCGATCGGCAGGAGCAGGCAGTTGTAGGCCAGCCACGACAGGTCGGAGCTGTCTGCCGCGTTGATGAGCGCTGCGCGCGTGTCGACGTTGGGGTCGTCACGATAGCGCGCGATGGCGTCGCTGGTCTTGCGCTCGTCGCCCGAGGCCCACAGGTAGCCGAGGCCGCCGACGACGGCGGCGCCCACCGACGCCACCACGGCGGCGATGCCGCCGCCGAGCATCCAGCCGCCGCCACCGCTCGGCTTGGCGTCGGGCGGCGGCAGCGCGGTCCCACCCCCGCCACCTACATCGGCACCGGTGTTGCTCGCGGCGCGCCGGCCGAGCACCGGCGCCCGCGCCACGAGGTCGTCGGCCAGGACCTCGGCCTGCGCCGCCAGCCCCTCGACCCCGTCGGCCATGGCGGTGACCTGCGCGATCACCTTGAGGCTGGCCGAGTCGAACAGCTCCACCCGCATCAACCAGCGCCCGCCCACCTGCGAGGCGCGCGAGGCGATGACGTAGCGCGCGTCGAGCGCGCCGGCGATCTCGGTCATGCAGGCCGTGTCGTCGCAGCCCGCCTGCAGGCGATCGGCGGCCATCGACAGGCGGTCCTTCACCGACGAGGAGGGGATGACCTCAGCGCTGGTGCGCTGCTCCAGCAGGGTTGCGAGCAGCTCGCCGAACGCGCGCACCTGCTCGAGGTACGCCGCGTCCGCGCGGGTCTCGAGCACCAGAATGCGCGCGCGCGCCGGGACCTCGGGCGCGGTGGCGAGCGCGGGCGCCGGCGCGGCGGGCGTCGCGCCTGGCGTCGGTGCGGGCGCTGGCGTCGCGGGCGCGGGGCTCTGCGCCGTCAGCGCCAGGGTGGCGACCAAGCACAGCATGGGCCTGTTCTCCCACCCTCGGGCGGTCGGGAGCAAGCCACGGCCCGCTCGGTCAGCGCTTCTTCAGATCCGCTGCCAAGCTCGCGATGGCGTCGTCGTCGTGCAGGTGCTCGACGTAGTCATCGCCCACGCGGCACATGGGGGCGCGGTGGCAGGCCCCATAGCACTCCACCGTGGTGCCGACCTCGATCGTGCCGTCGGCGTTCACGCCGTGGCGGCGGTGCGGCGGCCCGTGCAGCTCGGCGCCCACGGCGCGCGCGATCTTCTCGGCGGCCTGCTCGGCGCCCACCAGGGCGCAGGGGAGCTGCACACACACCTCGACACGCGTGCGCGGCACCTGCGCGGTGAACAGCATCGAGTAGAAGGTGGCGAGCTCGACGGCGCTCGAGTGCGGCACGCCGACGAGGTCGGCTACCTCGGCCAGCGTGTCCTTCGAGAGCCACCCGGCCTCGCGCTGCGCGAGCTTCAAGCTCGGCAACAGCGCCGTCTTCTTGTGCGGGTAGCGCTCGACCTCGCTCCTGATGGCGGTCCTGGTCGCTTCGGAGAGCATGGCGCCTCGATGTGCCGATCGAGCCCGTTTGGGAAGGGGGATGCGCGCGCTTTGTGAAGCGCTTTGCTCGATTCGCGCATACCCGTGCGCTACGCTCGCCGGCGATGGCGTCACGGGGAGACTCGAACCTCACCACCCAGGTCGGCGCGACCGCGCTGCAGAACCTCGTGAGCGGCGAGGGCGCCACCGGCATCGCGCGCTTGGTGGTGCTCGGCTCGGGGCTGCCCGTGCAGTACGCGCTGCCCCTCGAGGGCGAGGTGCTCATCGGCCGCTCCGACGCGTCCACCTTGCGCATCGACGAGGACAGCATCTCACGTCGCCACGCCTTGTTGCGCGTGGGCGAGCGCGTCACCCTCGAGGATCTGGGCAGCACCAACGGCTGCCGCGTGCGTGATCGTCAGCTCAAGCGCGGCGACATCGCCGAGATCATCCCCGGCGAGGCCTTCGAGCTCGGCAAGGTGATGTGCATCGTGCAGCGCAAGGGCGGCATGGTCGACAAGCCGCGCCGCACGCTCAAGACCCACGGCTACGTCGAGGCGCGCGTCGAGGAGGAGATCGACAAGCGCGAGGGCGCCTCGGGTGGCATCGCGCTGGCGCGCATCCACGTGGAGGGCCACCTGCCCGACGGCGCGCTCGACGACGCGGTGGCGCGCACCTTGGGCGTGGCCGACATCGTGGGCGAGTACGGCCCCGGCGAGCTCGAGGCCCTGTTCCTCGACGTGCCCCAGCAGCAGCTCGAGATCCGCTGCGATCGTTTGGTGCTGGCGCTCAAAGGGCACGCCAAGAAGGTGTCGTTGGGCGTGGCCGTGTGGCCGCAAGACGGGCTCAGCGCCGCGGCGCTCTTCGAGGTGGCCAACGACCGCGTGCAGGGCGCGCGCGCCGGCGAGACCTCGAAGCCCATGGTGCGCGGCGGCGCCATGGATCGGCTGAAGAAGCTGATCGAGCGCGTGGCCACCAGCGACATCTCCATCGTGCTGCAAGGCGAGACCGGCGTGGGCAAAGAGGTGATCGCGCGCGAGATCCACCGCGCCTCCGATCGCACCGAGCGGCCCTTCATGGGCATCAACTGCGCGGCGCTCACCGAGCCCTTGCTCGAGAGCGAGCTGTTCGGTCACGAGAAGGGCGCCTTCTCGGGCGCGGTGGCGACGAAGCCGGGCCTGCTCGAGGTGGCGGAGAAGGGCACGGTGTTCTTGGACGAGATCGCCGAGATGTCGCCGGCCATCCAAGCGAAGCTCCTGCGCGTGCTCGAGGAGCGCCAGGTCTTGCGCGTGGGCGGCCTGGCGCCGCGCCCCATCGACGTGCGCTTCCTGGCCGCCACCCACCGCGACCTCGAGGAGGAGGTGGCGGCGGGCCGCTTCCGCCAGGACCTGTACTTCCGCCTCAACGGCATCACGCTCGACATCCCGCCCTTGCGCGAGCGCGTGGAGGAGATCGAGGGCCTGTCGCGCACCTTCCTGCTCGACGCCTGTCGACGGCAGAAGCGCCTCGACACGCCGCGCATCGCGCCGGACGCCATGTCCCTGCTCCGGGGCTACGCCTGGCCGGGCAACGTGCGCGAGCTGAGAAACGTCATCGAGCGCGCCGTGCTCTTGTGCACCGGCAGCGCCATCACGCCAGACCTGTTGCCGGTAGAGAAGATGCTGCGCAACAAGCGGCCGCCGCGGCCGCCCGCCCCCGTCGACGTCGAGCCGGTGCGCGTGCCCACCTCGCCCACGCGGCCGGCGGCGCGCATCGCTTCCTTCGCCGACCCGCCGCCCACCGTCGAGATCCAGGCCATCCGCACCAGTGGCGAGGAGACCGACACCGCGCAGGCGCCCTCGTCGCGCTCGTTGCGCCACTCGGTGGAAGAGGTGGAGCGCGAGCGCATACTCGACGCGCTGCGCTTGTGCGCGGGAAACCAGACCAAGGCGGCGCAGATGCTCGGCATCTCGCGGCGCACCTTGTTGAATCGGCTCGATCAGTACGGGTTGCCGCGGCCGCGCAAGTAGCGCGCGCGCGACGCTGGCGGACGGCACGCGGCGCCGCGACGGCAGGTGCGTGCAGTCGAGCGCGATGGTGGCCGCGACGATAGGGGAGCGGTGCCGCTCGAGGCGCTCAGGGACAAAGCTCCGCCGCAGCTCGGACGATCGTCCGATAAGAGTCTCCGTCGATCATCCGAGCGTTCGCGCGCGTGTGCGCACCAGAACTCGGTCGGGTGGAGGAAGCCATGCATCCGATGCGCCTCGTCGGCGTCGCGTTCGTCGTTCTCATGGTCGGGGCGCTGCCCGCGTGCGATCTGCTGCGCTTCACGCCCTCGCGCCCGAGCACGCCGCCACGCATGGGCGACCCGCAGGAAGAAGGCGCGGCAGAGGGCGAAGGGGAAGGTGAAAGCGGGGGTGAAGGTGAAGGTGAAGGCGAGGGTCAAGGTGAAGGCGAGGGTGAAGGCGAGGGTGAAGGCGAGGGTGAAGGCGAGGGTGAAGGCGAAGGCGAAGGTGAGGGTGAAGGCGAAGGCGAAGGTGAGGGTGAAGGCGAAGGTGAAGGCGAGGGTGGCACGGTCTCCACCTGCGCGTCGCTGACCTGCGAGCACGGGCGCTGCGCGCGCAGCGCCGAAGGACGCGAGATGTGCCTGTGCGATCCCGGCTACGCCGGCAACCTCACGGCCACACAATGCCAATCGTCGACCGGCACCGCGTGCGCCGACCACGACTGCGGCGAGCTCGGCACCTGTGCGCCGAGCTTCTACGGCGGTGCGGGCTGCGTCTGCGTCATGGACGCGACCCCCTACGGTGGCCGCTGTGTCGACGCCGACAAGCTCAGCTGCGTCGACCGCGACGGCCGACGCGTCCCGCGCGCGACCATCCGCTGCGATGCCGGCGACCGCCACCTCGAGGTCTGCCACGACGGCAACGGCGACGGACTGATGGAGTGGATCTTCGGCGCCGAGTGCGTCGCCGGCGGCTCGTGCGCGGCCTCGTGTCTCGGCGCCGTCTGCCCCGATCAACCGTGTCCGCTGGGGACGGCCTGCGTCGAGGAGGCACATGAGATGTCGCTCGGCGTGTGCGTTGCCACCTGCGAGTGCACCAACTGCGGCAACTGCAGCCTCGACAACGGCGACGGCCGTTGGGACGATTGGCAGGAGCACTGCGGCACGGCACCAAACAGCGGTGGGCCAGCCGCGAGCGCGTGCAGCCTGCCCTGCCCCAACGCCGGCGACGGCTGCATCCCGTACAACCCCGCGATCTGTTGGCCCATGGAGGGCTGCTTCTCGGCGGCCCCGTAGTCGCTCTTCGTCGACGACGGCCATGACCAGACCGCCGCCGCGCGCGTGAACGCGGATCTTGGTCGGCGCGGCTGCGGTCATCGTGCGATCCCTCTCGTGCATTCTTTGGGCGCGGAGCTCCGCCCGAGCGCGATCTCGGGGGCGGATCGTCCGCGCGGCGGGCGCGCGCGCGCCGCGAGCGCGAACATCACGGGCGAACGGCGCAGTGCACGGGCCGCCGATCGGGCAGCCCTGTGCAGCTCCGCCAGCGTTTGCAGCGTGGAGCTGACGACCACGCGCAGGCGTTGGTCGGGAGCGCGGCTGGTGGTTGTGCTCGGCACGGGAGCGCAGCGTAGCGCCGATCCCTCCTCAGGTGATCAGTGGAGGGCTCGAGCGATCGGGCTGTCTATCCTCGCGTCCCGCCCAGCGCACACGGGGCATACGCTCCCCCATGCCGATCCATCGAGGACCAGCCGGTGCGCCCTCGATGCTGAAGGTGCGCAGTGGAACGGGTCCGCCCCACGGCGGTGGCGGGGCCGCGCGCGGGCCCGACGCAGCGCTGCGCACGGCGCGGTCGATGCAGATCGGCAGGTGACGCGCGCATCTAAAGTGGATATCTCCAGTATCTACTACTGGAGCCCCCAGTGACCACCGCCGCAACCGCCACCCTGGCCCCGTCGCGCCGCGAGCTCCGACCCCGCTGGCTCCCCTTTGGCCTGGCCTGCCTGGTGCCGCTCCTCGGCCTCGCGGTGGCACTCGCGCCCCGAGGCCCGCTGCTCCTCGCCATGCCGGCGCTGCTCTTTGGCTTGGTGCCCCTCCTCGACCTTCTGTGCGGGCGCAGCCGGGAACCCCTGGAGCCCGAGAGCGCCGCGCGCCTGCTCCGCCTGGCCCGCTACGACCTGTGGTTGTGGCTGTGGGTGCCGCTGCACTGGGCCGTCGTGCTCGTCGCCATCAGCCAGACGGGGGCACGCCTCAGCCAGGGCACCCACACCCACCTCGAGCTTGGCCTGCAAGCGGTCTCGGTCGGAATGGTCGGCGCGCTCGGCATCAACGTGGCCCATGAGCTGATGCACCGGCGCGGCGGCGCCGAGCGTGCGCTGGCCGAGGTGCTGATGATGGCCACCAGCTACACGCACTTCTGTGTCGAGCACGTGCTCGGTCACCACAGGAACGTCGCCACGCCCATGGACCCGGCCTCGTCTCGCCTGGGCGAGAGCGCCTGGGCCTTTCTGCCGCGCACCATCCTCGGCGGGCTGCGCTCGGCGTGGCACCTGGAGGGAGAGCGCGTCCGACGCACCGGCGAGGCGCGCACGCTGCGCGATCGCCGGCTGCGCTACCCGCTCGCGCTCCTCACCCTGTGGGTTGGCATCGGGGTCGCGTGGGGCCCGCTGGCGCTGGCCTTCTTCCTCGCGCAGGGCGCGGTCGGCGTGGTGCTGCTCGAGCTCGTCAACTACGTCGAGCACTACGGGCTGTCCCGACGGGAGCTGCGCGCGGGCGTCTACGAGCGCACCACGCCCTTCCACTCCTGGAACGCCTCCGAGCGGGTCACCAATTGGCTCCTGTTTCACCTGGAGCGGCATGCGGATCACCACGCCTACGCGAGTCGCCCCTACTTCGCCCTGCGTCACGTCGACGACAGCCCCCAGCTGCCCACGGGCTACGCGGGCATGCTGCTGCTGGCGCTGGTGCCGCCGCTGTGGCGGCGCGTGATGGATCCGCGCGTCCACGCCTGGCAGGAGCGCCAGCGCCAGCTCGAGGCCGTAGCGGATCAGGGATAGAGC
>JADZDP010000141.1 GCA_020850995.1 Deltaproteobacteria bacterium | reverse complement strand
GTGCGGCGCGCTCCACAAAGCGGTCAGCGCCGGCGACGCGCCCGCGCCACCAGCAAGAGCACCAGCCCGCACAGGGCGCTCGGCGGCCCGCCCAGGGCAGACGACTCGCAGTGCTCGCTCGCCGTCGCGCTGCCCGTGCACTGGTCCTCGACCATGATGGAGATGTCGATGGAGCAGCCGGGCCGGCTGCGCAGCTCCACCTCGAGCGTGTTGTCGGCGTCGAGCGTGAGCTCGCGCGTGAAGCACTCGACCTGCTGGGAGAGGTCGCTCGGGAAGATGACCTGCTCGCCGTTGAGCGTGGCCTCCGCTGATGAGCAGCCGTTGTTGTGCACCACCAGCACCGCCGTGCCCGGCGTGGCCGTGAAGGTCTCCACGTCGGTGGTGGGCCCGCCACCGTGGCCACCATGACCGCCATGACCGCCATGACCGCCATGACCGCCGTGACCGCCGTGCCCGCCGTTGTCGCTGTCGCTGTCGCTGTCGTCATCGTGGTCGCCATGGCCGCCGCTGCGATGGCAGCCGTGCCCGTGACCGGGCCCGTGACCGTGGCCGCGCCGGTGGCGCACGTGGCTCGACTCGTGGACAGCGCTGTAGCCGGTGGTGTCGACACACAGATCGTCCGAAACCTCGCAGGGCGGCTCGAGCTCGAACTCGAACATCCAGATGTCGAAGTTGCCCGCCGCGTTGCTGGTGTAGACGATGCGGCCGCCGTCGATGTCGTTGAGGAACTCGACGCCGGGCCCGGTGGCCACGGGCGCCGTGATCATCCAATCGACCTGATACACGAGCACGTCGGAGCTGCCGGATGCGTCGTCGTCGAAGGCCACCACCCGGCCCGAGATGTGCGCAGCGCGCTGGTTGCCGGGCAGCGTCACCTGCGTGGTGGTGCTGGTCGACAGGTCGTGGACCATGAGGTCGAGGTCGCCGGTGAGGGTCACCGCGTCCCACACCACCAGGTCGCCGTCGATGTCGGGGCGCCGATCGTCGAGCGCCGGGTTGCCGAGCACGATCTCGCTCATGGTGCTGGTGTCGAGCACCACGATCTCGCCGGGCGCTGTCATGGTGGCGTGGCGCTCGTAGACGACGCGCGCGCCCGACGCCACGGGCGCCTGCTCCATCGCTGCCGTGGCCGCTAGCGGCACCGTGCTCAAGGTGAGCGTGTCGACGCTCCACACGTCGAGGTTGGTGGAGGGGCCGCGCTCGAAGACCACGGTGGTGGTGTCGATGCGCGGGTTCTGGTCGGCGGCGGCGCCGGTGAGCGCGCTGTCGCTTGCGGTGGTGACGTCGAAGGCGCGGATGTGTGCGGCCGGCGGCGAGTAGTCGGTGTACACGATGGTGCTGCCGCTGACGTCGTTGAGGCGCTGATTCGCCGAGCTGTTGGTGACGCGCACCTCGCCCATGGTGGCGAGGTCGACGTAGTACACCTCCTCGTTGCCGTTGCGCAGGTCGGTGAACACCACGATGTCGCCGCTGATGGCCGGGTCGAGCTGCACCGCCGGATCGGTGGTGAGCTGCGTGGTGATGCCCGTGACCTGCGCCCGCGCTGGCAGCGCGCCGACGACGAGGAGGGTGAGCGTGGCCGCCAGGATCGAAGGTGATCGTGCGTGCGACATGTCGATCAGCGTAGGGCTCGACCAGACAGCGATCCGAGTTCTGTCTCGATTCGGTCGATTGCTGTCTCACGGGGAGACATCGGTGTAGGCCGGACAGCGGCGCGTGGCGTCGAGCGCGCACAGCTTTGGCGCGCTACTTGGATTTCCACAGGTCGTCGGTCTGAAAGCGACTCGACGCGCCCTTGCTGTCGACGAGGATGCTCGGCCCCGCCTCGCGCCGCGCGTTGCCCGAGACGTCGAGCGCCGACACCTCGAGGCGTGACTCGCCCTCGGGCAAGGCGAGGCTCTCCTTGAAGCTGCCGTCGGCCCCTACCTTCAGGGGGCGCCCGAGCGCGAACACCAGCGCGCCCGCCTCGGAGCGCCCGGTGATGGTGACCACGCGCTTGTTGGTCTCGCGCTGCTTGGGCCACGCGACCTTCAGCAAGAGCGAGCTCGCGAGCGGCGCGGCGTCCGAGGGCGTGCCGCCGGGCAGCACCAGGCTGCGCTCGCCCTTCTTGAGCACCACCTCCTTGCCCTTGGCCGCCACGCGCACGTCGCCCTCCTGCGCGGCCACCGCCACGGTGCCGGCGCCGTTGCTCGACATGCGGAAGGAGCCGTCGCTCGCGCGCACGGCCACGTCGGTGCCCTCGACGTCGACCTGCAGCGTTCGGCCAGCGGCGCCGGGGGCGGCGCCGGCGAGGAGGCCGCTGCCGAGCAGGTAGCGCGTGAGGTCGGCCGTCAGCTCGGCCACCTTGACGTCGGTGCCGGCGAGCATGGTCACGGTGTGCCCGCCGGCCTCGAGCTCGACGCTGGCGCCGGCGCCGGTGCGGATGGCGTCGTCTTCGGCGAGCACGGCGCCCGCCGACAGCTCCTGCCACAGGTCCGATCCCTGGCGGCGCACCTCGACCATGCCGTCGGCCTTGGCCACGCGCACGTTGGGGATCGGCATGGCCACGGGTGGCGACGCGCCGGCGTCGACGAGCGCGGGCGGCGGTGGTGGCGGGCGCCGACCCATGGCCCGCCACAGCGTGAGGCCGGCGACCACGACGACGACGAGGCCGAGCGCGGGCAGGAGCCGGTTGGCGGTCACGGGCGCGATGTACCAGCACCGCGCGCGAGCGTCACGTCGGCAGGTCCACGCGCTGCACGCCCGGCGCCTCGAGCACCAGGTCGGGGCCGAACGCGCGTGCGGGCGTCTGAAAGCCCGGCGGCGCGTGACCCGCCAGCACGCGCGCCACGCACAGGAGCGCGCAGTCCACGGTGAGCGCGTACGCGTCCGGCCCCGTGAGGCGCGCACTCGCGCGCCCGCCGGTGCCATTCGACGCCTCGGCCACCACCACGGTGCGCCCGCGCGCCCGCGCCTCGGCGCTGGGCCCGCCCGGCGGCAGCGAGGCGCGCAGCGCGCGCGCGATGGGGCCAACGCCGAGCAGGGGCCCGAAGATCGGCGCCAGGCGCAGCGCGCGGCGCAGCTTGCCCGCCACCACGAGATAGGCGCGCACGTCGGCGATGCCGGTCGACACCGCCGCGGTGACGACGTCAGCGAGGGGCGCGCCCACCGCGAGGTGCTCCTTGCCGTCGCCGAGATCGAAGGCCCGCCGACGCGACCCAAAGCGCGTGGCCACCAGGCGGCCGCCCGCGCGCTCGGCGCTCTGGCCGCGAAATTGCGAGAGCGCTGTGGCGGCGGTGCCGTGCGACGCCGAGCCAAACGACGCCACGCACAGCTCGAGCGCGCTGGCGTCGGGCAGGCGGCGGGCCACGTGCAGCGCCAGGCAATCCGAGGGCACCACGTCGAAGCCGACGCCCGGCAAGAGCAGCACGCCCCGCGCGCGCGCCTCGTCGTCGCGGGCGCGCAGGGCCTCGAACACCGGGATCTCACCGGTGAGGTCGAGGTAGTGGCGGCCGGTGCGCAGGCAGGCGTCCACCATGGGGCGCGCCGTCTCGGCATAGGGGCCCGCGCAGTGCAGCACGAGCGGGGCGGTGTCGAGCAGGCGATCGAGCCCGGCCTGGTCGTCGAGGGCCACCACCACATGGGGCAGCCCGAGGCGCTCGCCCAGCGCCCGCAGCGGCGCCTCGCTGCGGCCCGCCAAGGTGGGTCGCAGCCCCCGCGCCGCGCTCGCCTCGGCGATGAGCGCGCCGGTGTAGCCGGTGGCCCCATAGAGCACGAAGCTCATCGCCCCCTCCCTGGCCGCGTGTCGATTGACACCATGGTGGGGGTGCTTTTGCACGCACCCGCGGGCTCGGGAAGGCGCCTTGGCTCTTCGTGGGCGTGCCGCGAGCGTGCGCCGATGGCACGGCCTGTGCGCAAGCGTGCACCATGAGCCGTCCCGCCACGATCGCCAAGGAGGCGGCGCGCCTGCGCCTGCCGCCGAACTTCGACCCTACGAGAGCGGCCACCTTCTCCTGGGAGCAGGCGCGTCGGGCCCTGTCGGGCTTGCCGGGTGCGCGCGGGCTCAACGTCGCGTACGAGGCGGTCGATCGGCACGTGGCCGCCGGGCGCGGCGACAAGGTGGCGCTGCGCTTCCTGCGCAAGAAGGGCGCCGTCGAAGACCTGAGCTACCTGACCTTGCAGCGACGCACCAACCGCTTCGCCAACGCGCTGCGCTCGCTGCAGGTGGCAGCCGGTGATCGTGTGTTCTCTCTGCTCGGGCGACAACCCGAGCTCTACGTGGCGGCGCTCGGTGCGCTCAAGGCCAAGGCGGTGTTCTGCCCCTTGTTCTCGGCCTTCGGCCCCGAGCCGATCCAGACCCGCATGGAGATCGGCGACGCCAGCGTGCTCGTGACCACCGAGCGCCTGTACCAAAAGAAGGTGCAGCCCATCCGCGACCAGCTCCCCACCCTGCGCCACGTGCTGCTCATCGGTGACGAGGGCGCACGCACCTCCACGCCGGACACGCGCGACTGGAGCTCGATCATCGAGAGCGCCAGCGACCGCTTCGAGATTGCGCCCACCTCGCCCGATGACCCGAGCATCATGCACTTCACGAGCGGTACCACGGGCAAGCCCAAGGGCGCCTTGCACGTGCACGGCGCCGTCGTGGTGCACCAGCACACCGGCCGCGCGGTGCTCGACCTCCACGACGATGACATCTACTGGTGCACGGCGGATCCCGGCTGGGTCACCGGCACCTCGTACGGCCTGATCGCGCCGCTCTCGTGCGGCGTCACCAGCGTCGTCGACGAGGCCGACTTCGACGCCGAGCGCTGGTACCGCATCCTCGCGGAGCAGAAGGTGAGCGTGTGGTACACGGCGCCCACCGCCGTGCGCATGCTGATGAAGGCGGGCGCCGAGCTGCCCAAGCGCTTCGACCTGTCGGCGCTGCGCTTCGCCGGCAGCGTGGGCGAGCCGCTCAACCCCGAGGCCGTGTGGTGGGGCCACGAGGTCCTCGGCCTGCCCTTCCACGACAACTGGTGGCAGACCGAGACCGGCGGCATCATGATCGCCAACGTCGCCGCCATGGCCATCAAGCCGGGCTCCATGGGCAAACCCATCCCGGGCATCGAAGCGGCCATCGTGGAAAAGAGCGACGACGGCAAGCGCCTCACCGTCGTTGCGGCGCCCAACGTCGAAGGCGAGCTCGCCTTGCGCCCAGGCTGGCCCTCGATGTTCCGGGAGTACGTCAAGGAGCCCGAGCGCACCAAGAAGTGCTTCGTCGACGGCTGGTACTTGAGCGGCGACCTCGCCAAGCAGGACGCCGATGGCTACTACTGGTTCGTCGGCCGCGCTGACGACGTCATCAAGTCGTCGGGGCACCTGATCGGGCCCTTCGAGGTCGAGAGCGCGCTCATGGAGCACGCCGCCGTGGCCGAGGCCGGCGTCATCGGCGTGCCCGACCCGGTGGCGGGCAACCTCATCAAGGCCTTCGTGGTGCTCAAGCCCGGACGCACCGCCAGCGAGGAGCTGCGCCTCGACGTGCTCGGGCTGGCGCGCGCGCGCCTCGGCCCCGCGGTAGCGCCGCGCGAGATCGCGTTCGTGCCCGACCTGCCGAAGACCAAGAGCGGCAAGATCATGCGCCGCCTGCTCAAGGCGCGCGAGCTCGGCTTGCCCGAGGGCGACACCTCGACGCTCGAGGGGGCGGGCACGTGACCGCCCTACCCGCGCTCGATCGCCCGCTGGCGCTCGCGCTCTACCGCGAGATGCTCCTGATCCGCCGCTTCGAGGAGCGCTGTGTCGAGCTCTACGGCGCGGGTAAGATCCGCGGCTTCCTCCACCTCTACGACGGCGAGGAGGCAGTGGCGGTGGGCGTCATGCGCGCGCTCGAGCCGCACGACGCCATCGTGGCCACCTATCGCGAGCACGGGCAGGCGCTGGCACGCGGCCTGCCCCTCGGCGAGGTGATGGCCGAGCTCTTCGGCAAGCGTGAGGGATCGAGCGGCGGCCGCGGCGGCTCCATGCACGTGTTCGACGCCAAGCGCCGCTTCTTCGGCGGCAACGCCATCGTCGGTGGTGGCATCCCGGTCGCCGTGGGCTTGGCGCTCGCCGACAAGCTCCTGGGCCGCGAGAACGTCACCGTGTGCTTCTTCGGCGAGGGCGCCGTGGCCGAGGGCGAATTCCACGAGTCGCTCAACCTCGCCTCCTTGTGGCGCGTACCCGTGGTGTTCGTCTGCGAGAACAACCTCTACGCCATGGGCTCGGCCCTCGACATCGACGAGGCCGAGACCGACATCGCCGCCAAGGCGCGCGGCTACCGCATGGCCGCCGAGCGCGTCGACGGCATGGACGTGGTGGCGGTGCTGGCGGCGGCGCGCCGCGCCGTCGACATCGCGCGCAAGGGCGCGCCGTGCCTGCTCGAGATGCGCACCTATCGCTTCCGCGCGCACTCGATGTTCGACGCGCAGGGCTACCGCGACAAGGACGAGATCGAGCGCTGGCGCGAGCGCGATCCGCTGCACGTGGTGGCGGCCGCCGGCAAGGCCAGCGGCGTGCTCCACGACGAGGACCTGGGCGCCGCTGAGGAGAGCGTGCGCCGCGCCGTCGACGAGGCGGTGGCCTTCGCCGAGCGCGGCACCTGGGAGCCCGTGGAGGAGCTGACCCGCCACGTGACCGCGCCGCGGACCAAGCGGAGGACGCCGTGACCATCAACTACCGCGAGTGCTGCAAGCTCGCGCTGCGCCAGTGCCTCGACGAGGAGCCGCGCGCCTTCCTCATGGGCGAGGACGTGGGCGCCTACGGCGGCTGCTACGCCGTGAGCAAGGGCCTGCTCGATGTTTACGGTCCCGATCGCATCCGCGACACGCCGCTGTCCGAGAGCGCGTTCGTGGGCGTTGGCATCGGCGCGGCCATGAACGGCATGCGCCCCATCGTCGAGGTCATGACCTGCAACTTCTCGCTCCTGGCGCTCGATCAGATCATCAACAACGCCGCCACGCTGCGCCACATGAGCGGCGGTCAGCTCGGCGTGCCGCTGGTCATCCGCATGGCCACCGGCGCCGGTCGCCAGCTGGCCGCGCAGCACAGCCACAGCTTCGAGGGCTGGTACGCGCACATCCCCGGCGTGCGCATCTTGGCGCCGGCCACGCTCGAGGACGCGCGCTTCATGCTGCCGGCGGCGCTCAAGGAGCCCGATCCGGTGCTGCTCTTCGAGCATGTCTTCTTGTACGCGATGGAGGGCGAGCTCGACGCCTCGGTGCGTGCCGTCGACATCGAGCACGCCGCCTTGCGCCGCCGCGGCACCCACCTGTCCATCCTCACCTATGGCGCGAGCCTCCAGAAGTCGCTCAGCGCCGCTGATGCGCTCGCCGCCGAGGGCATCGACGCGGAGGTGATCGATCTGCGCGTGCTGCGCCCGCTCGACGACGCGGCGCTCGTCGACACGGTCAAACGCACGCACCGCGTGCTGGTGGTCGACGAGGGATGGAAGAGCGGCGGCCTGTCGGCCGAGCTGATGGCGCGCGTGTGCGAGCTCGCCTTCGATGAGCTCGATGCACCACCGACGCGCGTCTGCACGGCCGAAGTGCCGATCCCCTATCCCAAGCACCTCGAGGATGCCGCGCTGCCGCAAGCAGCCACCATCGCCGCCGCGGCGCGGCGCGTGTGCGGACGTGGCTGAGCTCGCCTTCGCCATGCCCGCGCTCGGCGCCGACATGGAGCGCGGCCGCGTTGTGCGCTGGCGCGTCAAGCCCGGCGACACCATCGGGCGCGGCCAGGTCATCGTGGAGGTCGAGACCGACAAGGGGCTCATCGACGTCGAGTGCTTTCACGACGCCACCGTCATGGCGCTCCTCGTCCCCGAGGGGGTCGAGGTGGCGGTAGGCGCGGTCATCGCGCGCCTCGACGTGGCCGGCGCTGCGCCGACGGCTGAAGGTCCGCGCGCACCACCGGCGACCGAGCCCGCGCGCCTGCCGCCGACCAGCGCGGCGCCCGCGATGCCGCCGGTCGCCACACCCCTTGGCGCTCGCGTGATCGCCTCACCGCTGGCACGACGTCGCGCCGCCGCCCTTGGGGTCGACGTCGCCACGGTGGCGCCCGGCACCAGCGGCCGCATCAGCGCCGAAGACGTGGAGCGCGCCGCGGCGACCAGCACGCGTGAGCGAGACCCCAAGGAGGCCATGCGCCGCGCCATCGCAGCAGCCATGGCCAAGAGCAAGCGCGAGATCCCGCACTACTACCTGTGGCAGAGCGTCGACGTCACCGACGCGCTCGCGTGGCTCACGGCGCACAACGCGCGGCGCCCGGTCACCGAGCGCGTGCTGTTCGGCGCGCTGGTGGCGCGCGCGGTGGCGCGCGCGGCGGCGGCGGCGCCGGAGATGAACGGCGCCTACCTCGAGGGCGCCGTGCGCTCCTCGCTGGAGGTGCACCTCGGCTTCGCCACCGCGCAGCGCGGCGGCGGCTTGGTAGCGCCCGCGCTCCTCGACGCCCACACCCTCGACGTCGACGCCATGATGAGCGCCATCGCCGACGTGGTGGCGCGCGTGAAGAGCGGCGGCCTCAAGAGCCGCGAGATGAGCGCCGGCACCATCACGCTCACCGCGCTCGGAGAGCTCGGCGTCGACGGCGTGCTCCCCGTGATCCAGCCGCCTCAGCTCGCCATCGTGGGCGCCGGTCGCGTAACCGAGCGCCCGTGGGTGGTGGGCGGCGCCGTGGTGGTGCGCTCGGTGCTGACGCTCAGCCTCGCGGCCGATCACCGCGCCAGCGACGGCCATCGCGGTGCGCGCTTCCTGCAGAACATCGTGAAGAACCTCGTGCCACCGGAGGCCCCATGAGCGTCCCCACCGATGACGAATTGCGCCGTGCCCTGGTCGACGCCATCACCACCGTGGCGCCGGACGCGCGCGGCGCGTCCATCCCTGGCGATGTCGACGTGCGCGAGCACCTCGAGCTCGACAGCATGGACTTCTTGCGCGTGCTGGTGGGCCTGAAAGAGCGCTTGGGTGTCGACGTCCCCGAAGCCGATGCGCCGCGACTGGTGACGCTCGACGGCGCCGTGGCCTACCTGCGCGCACGGCTGGCCCCGTGACGACGAGCGCACGCGGCCACCCGCGCTGGTTGGCGGCGCCAGCGCCGTCCTCCGAGCGCACGGGCGCCACGCGCGCCTGCCTCGGGGCGCTGCCCACCGTGTGCGAGCACGCGCGCTGCCCGAACCAGGGCGAGTGCTGGAGCGAAGGCACCGCGACCTTCCTCCTGCTCGGCGCGGTGTGCACGCGCTCCTGTCGCTTCTGCGCCGTCGAGAGCGGCCGCCCGGCACCCGTCGACGAGGACGAGCCCGCTCGCCTGGTCCACGCCGTGAGCGCGCTCGCGCTCGACTACGTGGTGCTGACCTCCGTGTGTCGCGACGACCTCGCCGACGGCGGTGCCGAGCACCTGGCGCGCTCGGTGCGCGCGCTCAAGGAGCGCGGCTGCACCGTGGAGCTGTTGGCACCAGACCTCGGCGGCGACGAGCGAGCGCTCTCCACGCTGCTCGACGCCGGGGTCGACGTCTTGGCGCACAACCTGGAGACCGTGGCGCGCCTGGCGCCGACGGTGCGCGACGCGCGCGCCACCACCGAGCGCTCGCTCGCGCTCTTGGCCGCCGCCAAGCGCATGCGAGGCGAGGTGGTTACCAAGGCGGGCCTCTTGCTCGGGATCGGCGAGCGCGACGACGAGGTGCTCGACACGATGATCGCGCTCCGCGCCGCCGACGTCGACGTGCTCACGCTCGGGCAGTACCTGCGCCCCGGCCGGCGGCAGGCGCCCGTGCAGCGCTTGGTCGAGCCAGCGCTCTTCGACGCCCTCGCCGACGACGCGCGGACCCTCGGCTTCCGTGCGGTCGCCGCGGGTCCGCGTGTGCGCTCGTCGTACCGAGCCGCCGCGCTGTGGCGCCAGGCGCTCAGCAGCAGGTGAAGAAGGGATCGAGCGGCGAGGAGTTGCACTCCACCTCGGCGCCATCGCTGTCGCCGTCGTCGTCGCTGTCGGCGTCGTTCGGGTCGGTGCCGCGCTCACCCTCGGCGTCGTCGCTCAAGCCGTCGCCATCGGTGTCTGCGGGCGGCGGCGGTGGATCCTCACCCTCCCCCTCGCCTTCGCCGGCGCTGCCCGGGAAGTCGGCGCCGTCGGCGCAGTCGGAGCCAAAGTCGAGCTCTTCGCGCGTGGAGGCGCCGTCGCCGTCGAGGTCCTCGTCGCCGTCCTGCACGCCGTCCGCGTCGGTGTCGGCGTTTTCGGGGTCGAGGTTGCAGGCACCCTCCGCGTCATCGGCCAAGCCGTCGCCGTCGCTGTCGACGATGTCGTCGCACCCGTCCATGCAATTGAAACACGAGTCATCGAAGGGGTTGATGCAGTCTTCGTGGCGCTCCTCGCCGCCGGTGCTGACAATGATGCAACCTGGCAACACGGCCAGGCTGGTGGCGAGGGCGGCGAGCATCAGCGGGAGCGTCAGGGCGGCAGCGGCGGGGCGAGACGTGGATCCGAGCGGGTTCATGGGCACCTCAGGGAGCCGGTGGGGGCTCGACAGGTGCTTGGCGGGAGCAGGGCGGATCCGTGTGCGCGCGCTCACCCGGCAGCTGCGGCGCGCTACGGCGAGCTTCGCCGCGTCGGCGGACCGCGGCCCGGGTCGGTGAGCTCCTCGTCCACCGACAGGCTGACGAAGGGGTTTGGCGCCTGGCTGCCGCGGGGCGACGCCAGCGAAGGCTTGGTGTCGTCGATGTCCGCGTCGCTCGCCGGTTCGCCCACCAGGGCCACATCGCTCAACAGGCGCGCCATCACGGGGAGCACGGCGTTCTCCACCTGGTCGAACGCGCGCATGGTGGCCAGCGGCAGCTCGCCCGCCTGCAAGAAGACCTTGCGGATGATGGGCAGGTAGGCATGCGAGTAGACCGCGAAGTCGCCGCTCGAGAAGCCCCCGTGACGCCGCAGCCGCACGGTGGCGCGCACCGTGCTCGCCAGTGGCCGATGGTCGCCGGTGGCGAGGAAGTGCTCGAGGTCGCGCAGCAAGCTCGCGATGGACGCCTCGGCCACCTCCGCCGGGATGCTCTCGAAGCGCGGCTCGAGCTTGCAGCCGAGCCGGCGAACGCCGGCGGCGATGCGCGCGCGCTGCTCGGCGAGCAGGCGGATGGCGAGCGCTCGTTCGGCGTCCATGGGGTCGAGGAGAGCATGCCCGGCATCGAGCCGCCACCGGCCCATCGCGGCTGCGCAACTGTGTCGCCGGGCCTCGCCGATTGGCGATCGGTCCGGCACTTGGGGCATCCTCGCGCACTGCACGGAGGACGCATGCGTCGGTGGTTGCCCGCGATCCTTGGAATCGGCCTGGCCGGATGCGGCGGCGATCTGGCGCCGCGGCTGCAAAAGCCGCTCGAGGGCCAAGGCATCAAGGACGTCGCCGTCGACGAGACCAAGGTCACCGCCACCTGCGCACAGGGCGACAAGGCCGAGGTGCCGGTGGCGGAGCTCGAGCTCAACTTCATGGGCATGGCCAAGACCGACAAGATCGCCGGGGTCGTCAAGAAGGTCATCTCCATCTGCGAGAAGCAAGACGAAGAGAAGAAGCGCCTGGCCGGCATCCGCGAGGCCCAGGGCGCCAAGGCGCGCGAGCTCGGCATCGACGTCACGGGCAAGGATGAGGAGGTGATCCGCGGGGCCATCTGCGACAAGCTGACCGCGGCGCTGCCGGTGAAGGAGCCCGAACGCTCACGCCTGGCCGAGGCTAACGAGCGCTCCTGGAAGTGCCCGCCGGCACCCAAGGTCGACGAGCTGCCGACCGGCGGGTGGCAGATCGAGATCGCCGCCACTGCCGGACCCAAGCGCGGGCCGTCCTTCCTGCGCCTCGACAACGACCACGACGACAAGCTCACCTACCGCTGCGCGTCGGCCAAGCTCGACGTCTATGTGCAGGCGTCGACGCCAGCGAAGAAGGGCACCAAGGTCGTCAGCGCCAAAATTGACGGCGGCAAGGCGCTGACGTGGAAGGTGAAGCCCTCCACCGACGGCAAGGCCATGTTCTTCGTCGACGCCAAGGGCACCGCCAAGGCGCTCGCATCCGCGAAGCGCGTCACCATCGCCGTGCCGAACGCCAAGGGCACCAGCGCCGTGACCTTTGACGTCAAGGGCGCGGGCGAGGCACAGAAGCAGATGCCCAAGGGCTGCAGGTAAGGGGCCGCAGCGACGTCAGCGGCGCCCCGGACGGAAGGTCCTGGTTTGCGTGCGGGCGGGCGCCGCCGTTGGCTGCGTGGCGCGGCCCGGCGGCGACGTTCCGCGCGTGCTCTCGTTGCGTGCGCCGCCGCCCTTGTGCGGCGAGTGCCGCGCAGCAGTGCGGCCGCGACCACCGTGGCGCGCCCCACGCGGACCGCGCGTATCGGGCTCCCGCGCGGGCGCCGGCGCGTTGACGAAGGGGTGCTCGCTCACCACGTCGATGCGCATGCGGATGGTGCGCTCGATGTCCTTCAAGAGCGGGCGCTCGTCGGGCGCGCACATAGCCCAGGCGATCCCCTCGGCGCCCGCGCGCGCCGTGCGGCCGATGCGATGCACGTACTGGTCCGGCACCTCCGGCAGGTCGAGCTGGATCACGTGGGTGACATCGTCGACGTCGATGCCGCGGGCGGCGATGTCGGTGGCGACGAGCACGCGCACGGAGCCGCGGCGGAAGCCCTCGAGCGCCCGCTCGCGCGCGCCTTGCGACTTGTTGCCGTGGATGGCGGCGGCGGCGATGCCGGCGCGCTCGAGCACGTCGGCCACGCGGTTGGCGCCGTGCTTGGTGCGCGTGAACAGCAGCGCGCGCCGCACGCTTGGATCCCCGAGCAGGTGCAGCAGCAGCCCGCGCTTGTGCCCGTGCTCCACGAAGAACAGCGACTGCGCGATCTTCTCCACGGTGGTGGCGGGCGGCGTGACGGCGACGCGCACGGGCGAGCTCATGAAGCGCCGCGCGAGGTCCTCGATGTCGTCGGGCATGGTGGCCGAGAACAGCAGCGTCTGGCGCTTGGTTGGCAGCGCCGCAATGACGCGCTTGACGTCGTGGATGAAGCCCATGTCGAGCATGCGATCGGCCTCGTCGAGCACGAACACCTGCAGCTCGCGAAAGTCGACGATGCGCTCGGCCATGAAAGCGAGCAGTCGGCCCGGCGTCGCCACGAGGACGTCCATGCCCCGGCGCAAGAGCTGGCGCTGCGGCTCCTCGCCGACGCCACCGAAGATCACGGCCTGCGTGACGCCAGTGCCTGCGCCGTAGGCGCCAAAACCTTCGGCGATCTGCGCCGCCAGCTCGCGCGTGGGCGAGAGCACCAGCGCGCGGATGGGCCGCTTCTGCGGGCGCGCCTGCGTGTGCAGCCGCTCGAGGATGGGCAGCGCGAAGGCGGCGGTCTTGCCGGTGCCGGTCTGCGCCAAGGCCACGAGGTCCCTGCCCCCGAGCACGTGGGGGATGGCCTGCTCTTGAATGGGCGTGGGTGTGGTGTAGCCGGCGGCCGCGACGGCGCGCTGAATGACGGCGCTGAGCGCCAGGTCGGAGAACTGCATGGGCCTGCTGTAGTCCGCGCGGATCGATGCGTCGAGCACCAACGTCGTCGTGGGGGCCGTGGTGGCGAGCGCCCCTACGTCGCCGCCCAGCGAAACGACGCCACCGTCTGCGCCTCGTCGAACTCGGGCGCGAAGCCCGTGGCCTCGCGGAACGCCCTGGCGTCGATCACGCAAGGGTATTTGATGTGGTTGACGGCGCCCCTCGGCAGCGCGGCGAAGCCGAAGCGGCCGAGCAAACCCGCCAAGAGCGGCTCCGGCAGCGGCACGTTTCGACGTCCGGCCATCTTGATCAGGAGCGAGAGCGGGATCGGCTGCGGACCAGCGACGTTGAAGGTGCCGCGCATGCCACGCCCTACGGTGTCGGCGATGGCACGTGCGCAGTCGTCCTCGTGCATGAATTGGAAGAGCGGGTCGAAGCCGAACACCGTGGGCACGCGCCGCGGCCGCAAGAAGGTCGCCAGCGTTCCCGTGAGGCTCGGGCCCAAGGTGTAGCAGGTGCGCAGCACCACGGTGCTCATCTCGGGCCAGCGCCACAGCGCGCTGCCGGCGAACAGGTCCGACGCCACCAGGTCCGCGAGCTCGGGGAAGGTCGACACGGCCAGCGGTGGGTCGGCCTCGGTGTGGTAGAGGGGCGTGTCGGGGGCCGCGCCGTAAAACGTGTGGCGCCCCACGAACACCGCCTCCTGCACGCCCCACGAGTGGCAATGCTCGAACACGGCGCGCGTGCCACCGAGGTTGACGCGGTAGCGCTCCTCCAGATCGGCCTGGAAGTGCGTCACGGTGGCCAGGTGAATGAGCGCCTCGGGGCGTCGCCGACGAAACACGTCTTCGGCGGCGCGCTTGCGGATGTCGACGGCGACGATCTCGATGGCCTTGGGCGCGTCGGGCCACGGCCGGCGATCGATGCCGCTCACGGTGTGGCCGCGCGCGACCAGCACCTGCGCCACCTTGCGGCCGATGTGGCCGGCGATACCGGTGATGAGCACCCTCATGGCCGCTCACCTCGTCGTCGCCGCCCCTCGTCCATCAACTCGTGCACGCGCTCCTTCACCTGCGCCACCAACGTCTCGATGTGCTCGTCGTCTTCGTTGCCGGTGCCCACCAGGCGCATGGGCTCGCCGTAGAGGATCTCGCAGGGCCGCGGCAAGGGCAGCGGCAGCCCGTAGGGCGTGAGCGGGATGTAGGGCGCACCCAAGAGCTTGCCGAGCTTGTAGAGGTTCATCACCGTGGGCAGCACGTCGCCGCCACCGATGAACGCCAGCGGCACGATGGGCGTCTTGGTCTGCAACGCGAGGCGCACGAAGCCCTGGCCAAAGCCCACCAGCGAGTAGCGCTCGCGATAGAGCTTGGCGGTGCCGCGCGCGCCCTCGGGGAACACCATCAGCATGCGCTCGTCGTCGAGGAGCTGCACCGCGTGCTCGGGCAAGCCCGTGAGCTGGCCCACGCGGCTCGTCCACAACGACGCCACAGGCATGGCGTTCAAGAACTTCTCCGCCATGCCGTGCGCCAGGCGTGGCGGCTCCATGTCGAGCATCAGGGAGGCGAGCACCATGGCGCCGTCGATGGCGTAGCCGCCGCTGTGATTGCCCACCAGCATGGCGCGGCCCCGTTTGGGGACGTGCTCGACACCCGTGGCCTTGATGCGGAAGTACGAGCGATAGAACCAGCCGAGCGCCGAGAAGAACACCACCAGGTGGCGCTTGGAGGTGCCGAACTTGTCGTAGCCGTCGCGGTTGAACGCGATCTCGAGACGGTCGACGCGTTCCTTGATCTCCGTGACGAGCGCTGATGCCATGGGGGCCGCACTGTAGCAGCCCTCGGCGGCGCCGCGCATGACCTTCGCACGTGCCGAGTGGTCCCGCGGCGAGCCCTCAGAGCTGGCCGCGCTCGATGCGCTTGGCCAGCTCGTCGACGATGCGCTCGAACACCTGCCGAGCGACGCGCTCCATGTTCCAGTGCACGGCGTTGCCGGGGTTGATGCCGAGGCCGCTGGTGCTCTGGGCCGCCTCGAGGAGCCGCGCGCCGTCGGCGTCGTTGACGTGCGCGCTCAAAAAGAACCCGTACGAGTGCATGCCGGTGTTGGCGAGCATCGTGTTGGCGCGCTCGTTCTCGCGCACCACCACCTCGATGCGCAAGGTCGCGTCGCCCTCGTCGAGCGAGATCGGCAGGCCGGCCTGCAGGGACATGTCGACCAAGGCGTTTTGCAGCGCGATGGCGACCACGTCGTCGAGATCGGCGTCTTCGATGCTCTTCACCGTCACCGTCAAACGGGCGGGGAAGGCGCGCTCGAGCAGCGCGCGCAGGCGCTGGTCGTGGCGCGCCAGCAGGCGGATGCCGCGCGCGCGCTCCATGGTGATCGACGAGGGCTTGGCGGGGTCGACCAGCGCGCGCAGATACTGCCCGGCGGCGCCGGGATCCTCGGGCGCGCGCTGGTAGAGGTCGCGGATGCTCAGCATGCGCTTGAGCAGCTCCTCCATGCGCGCGAGCTCGGCGCCGATGTCGGCGCGGCCGATGCCGGCGGCGCGCCAGCGCTCGCAATAGCCACGCAGCTCGTCGACGGCGGCCTGGTACTCGCCCACGGCCCGCAGCTCGTCGACGCGACGCAGCGTAGCGCCGGTGTCGCGGGCCTGCGCGCGGCGATCGTCGAGGGCCGGGACCTCCGGCGGCGCCGACACGGGCGCGGCCGAGGCCACGGTGGCGAGGAGCAGCGCGAGCATGGAAAGCAGCGACGCTGCGCGCGGCGCGCGCATTCACCAAGCACAGATCCGCAATGATGCTGCCGCCTTGGCGCAGTGCCACCTACTCGGGATCACGAGCGTCGTCGAGCACCACGAAGGCGCGCAGGCCGCGCTCGGGGCGCGGGTCGCGCGCCACGTTGGTGACGCGGGCATGCGTGGGCCCGCGCTGGCAGCGCGCTGCCAGCTCCTCGATGAGGGCCGGCGCACCCTCGGCGTGGATCTCCACGCGCCCGTCGACGAGGTTGCGCACGAAACCCGCCACGCCGAGCGCGCCCGCGGTGCGCTGCGTCCACACGCGATAGCCGACCATCTGCACGACGCCGCTCACGAGGAAACGCTCGGCTGCCATGGGGTGAGCATCGCGCAGCCGCGGATGAGATGCCATGGGGCGGTCTGCTCGCGACTGCTTCCGTGGGCGCACGCGGCGCCAGCACGTTTCCAACGGCCCATGCGCGTGGCCCTCCTGCGTACACGTCGACGATGTGGCAGACCAACCCTCGCGGCGCGGTGACGGGCGCGCCGCCCCGGGGGGAAGCGCGTGACCCAGCTGCAAGCCTTTCTGCTCACCTTGACCATCGAGGTGCCGGTGGCGGTCTTCCTCGGACGTCGGCTCGGCCTCGTCGACCTGCGTCGGCTCGCGCTGGTCGCCGTGGCGGCCACCACGCTCACGCACCCCTTCGCCTTTTGGGCCGCCGAGAGCTGGCATGCGTGGAGCTGGGCTTCACGCGCGGCCGTGATCGAGATCGCAGTCGCCGCGGCGGAGAGCGCGGTGTACCGGTTGGCGACGCGCGCCTCCCTCAAGCAGGCAGTGGTGCTTGGTGTTGCCACCAACGCGCTCTCCTTCTTCGCCGGGCTCGCGCTCGGGGGCGTGCTGTGGTGGGTGGCGCGTGGGTAGGCGGGGTGCGGCGACCGCGGAACCACACCCTTGCAACACGTGATCGAGCGCAATGATGGCGTCGCGACGCCTACGTGCGCGCAGGTGCCCTGTGCATGGGACTTGCGTTCACTCGGTGCGCGCCGAGGAGCTTCCTCGATGCAGCGCGCACCTACCTTGGGGGGTCCTCATGTCGCCGAAGCTGTTCGCTCTCACCCTGCTGGCCGCAACCTGTGCGCTCGCCCTCCCCGCGCGCGCGGACTCAATCGACTTTCCCCCGTCGTGCAGCGATCTCGTGCACATCCCCGAGTGCACAAGCTCAGACGACTGTCCGGCTGAGAGTCCGTACTGCGATGACTTCGACGACGGGACCTGCGTGCAGTGCCAGGCGGACAGCGACTGCCCAGAGGGGACCATCTGCGTGCAGGTGGAGTACGACGGACCGCCGGAGTGCACGGAGCTGTGCTCGGAGGTGGAGGAGGACACATGCCCTGAGAATTCCCTGTGCGTGAAGACCGAGACCTCCACCTCGTGCCTCTCCAGCGACGGTGGCATCGCCGCCGCGACGGGGGTCAGCGCGCCCGCGAGCTCCATGGCTTGTCTCGGCGGCGCGCTGGCGCTGCTGCTCCGGCGGCGGCGACATGGAGCGCTCGGCGTCTGATCGCGCACCAGCGCAGCACAACCCTCATGGCGCCGCAGGAGGCGCAGGAGCAGACCCCATGATCGCCAGCCCGCGCCAGTGCATCGTCTCTGCCGCCGTCGCGCTCACGCTCGTCGTCGCGTCAGCCTCGGCAGCACAGGCTCGCGAGGTAGGGGAGACGACCGGCGACCCCGCCGCGTCGACGCCCACGGGGCCCGCTGGGCCAAGCGCGCCCGTCGCCGAGTCCGCTGTCGCGGAGGACGACGACGAGGCGAGCGCCGCCGCTTCGACAAGCCGCCTCGGCGCAGCCCTCGCTGGTGGCATCGGTGGTGCTCTTGGCCTGGCCGCGGGCACGGTCGCCGGAATCGCCGCCGCGTCAGTCGCAATGGGGGTGGCAGGCGACGCCGCTTGGACCGCCGGTAATGCCGTTGGCGAGGTCGTGGTGCCGATCTTGTTCCTCAGCTTGCCGGTGCTCGGCTCAGGCCTCGGGGCCTTCGGAGCGCTCGCCATGGTCGTCGAGGTGCCGAGCGCAGCCATCGGGGGCGTGACGGCGGCGGTCGCTGGCCCCGTCGGCATGATTGCCGGAGGCCTCACCGGCGCAGCCGTTGGCTCGGCGATCGGGAAGGCGCTCCACCAGGACCTCTATGGCCTTCTTCCTTTCGTCGGTTGGGGAACGCTCACCGGCGCCACCTTCGGCGGCCTGCTTGGGACCGCCTCGGGTGGTGCCGTGGGGGGCCTGCTGACCGAGGCCACCGAGTAGGCGCGAACAACTGGCACGCGCGCGATGTGAAGCGTGTCAGACCGCCTCGCGCAGCACCCCGTCGCTGATCTCCAGTCGCCGCCGCGCATGCTTCTCCCCGCGCGGGTCACGTCTTGAGAATCAGTCGGGTCACGCCGAAATCGCGATTGAGCGCCCGCATCGCCGCGGCAAGAAGCGTTTGGCGCTGCGGCGCACGAGCCAACTACCGAGGTGCGGGTCGGAAGCGCTCGGGGTCGAGCTGGCAGCGCTCGATCCATCGGTAGACTTGCATGCGCTTCTTGCCAAAGACGCGCGCAACCGCGCTGACGTTGCCGTGGTGCTCACGCAAGAGCTCCGTCAGCTGTGCGGCAAGGGCGACGTCGACGCCGTCTGCGAGCTCGGGCGTTGGCGCCGGGAGGTGCTGCGGCTCGTCGTCTGCCAGATCGGGGAAGTGCGCCAGGTCGAGCGTGACCCCGAGGCCCGCGTCTCCGGCGAGCGCGAGGGCGCCGTCGACCGCTCGTTCGAGAGCGCGCACGTTGCCGGGCCACCGTGCGCGTGCGAGAGCGCGCGCAGCCCGCACCGAAAGGGTTACGGGTTTGCCCACGCGCGCACAGAACAGACCAAGCAAGATGCCGAGGTCTTCGCGGCGCTCGCGCAACGGCGGCAACGACAGCGTCACACCCGAGAGGCGCGCGAGCAGGTCGGCGCGAAACTCGCCAGCGGCGACGGCAGCGTGCAGGTCGCGATGCGTGGCCGAGACGAGCCGGAAGTCGACGGCCAGCGGTTGGACGGTGCCCACCGGCACCACCACGCGCTCCTGCAGGACGCGCAAGAGCGCCCCTTGGGAGCGAAGCGGCAGGTCGCCGATCTCGTCGAGGAAGAGCGTGCCCCCCGCAGCTGCGCGCACCAACCCAACGCGATCGGCGCCGGCCCCGGTGTAGGCGCCCTTCTTGACGCCGAAGAGCTCCGCCTCGGCGAGCTCCGCGGGCAGCGCGCCGCAATTCACCGCGACGAGCTCACCCTTTCGCCCCGACAGCGCGTGCACGCGTCGTGCGAGCACTTCCTTGCCGGTGCCGGTCTCTCCCTGCAGCAGCACCGGGGCGAGCGACGGCGCGACCCGCGCGAGCGCGTCGAGCGTGCGCGCGAGCGCTCCCGACGCGGTCTCCAGCACCGGCAGGCCGGGGGCGTCGAAGCGTCGAGGTCTTCCATCGCGCTGATCATCGACGCTACCGGCGACGAAGACGAAGAAGCTGCGCCCCACCTCAACGAGCGCGCCGTCCTGCAGAACCTCGCGCTCGACGACCCGCCCGTCGACCAGCGTGCCGTTCTTGGAGCCCAGATCCTCGATCCACACCGACGCGCCGAGACGGGTGAGGCGGGCGTGGGGCCGCGAGGCATGTCCATCGTCGATCGACACCACGCGAGCGCGGCGCCCATCGGGCTCGCGCCGCTCCTCGACGCTCGCCGGTCCGCGCGTGACCTCGAGAATCTCGTGATCGGCCAGCGACAACCAAAGGGGCTGCTCGCCGAGCGCGTCGCAGCGCAAGACGAGGCAAAGCGCGGGCGCAGGCGGTCGACGCGCGACGCCCTCGTTGCACTCATCCAGGGTCAAGGTGCGCTCGCTCACGCCCTGGAGGCATAGCGGTCGAAGCGCGCACGAGATAGTGCCGTCCGTCGGAGCCCGAGCGCGGCGCGCAGGCGCAACCGGGGTGGCAGCTTTGGGGACGACCAGCAGCATGAGCACGCATGCACGCGCTTGGCGCTCGGGCGGGCGGCTTCGCGCCCTGCGGCAGACCCTGCTGCCACCGCCCTTCGACGAGACGCTCTCTGCCGCTCAGGTGCGCGGCTCCGCGCAGCTGCGCGCGCTGGTCCTCGGCGTCGCCCTCGGTGTCGATGTGCTCATTGTCACGACCCTGTGGCACGATCCGCTCGTTCGCCGCGCAGCGCTCGCCACCTTCGGCACCGTCAACGTCGGGCTCCTGCTGCTCGACCTCGTCCTCACGATCGTGCTTCTTCGCCGTCCGGGACCTCGGTGGGAGCAGGTGTTCGTCGGTTGCATCCTGATCGAAGTACTCACGACCGTCGTCTGGATCCAACTCACCGGCTCGCTCTCGTCGTATTTCCTGTCCGCCTCGATGGTGCTCGTGGTGCTGTACCGCGTCGGGTTCGCCTGGCGGCACGGCACATTGGTCGCAGTCGCCCTCGCGGGCTGCCACACGTGTGCGCTCGTGCTCGAGGCGCTCGGTCGGCTCCCTGCTGCCTCACTCTTCGTCGACACACCGGGCGGCATTTACGGCTCCCATGCGCTGCGCACCGCGGCGGCGGCGTCGGTTCTCGGCAGCTACCTGGCCGTCTGGGCGGGCGCGAATCTCCTGGTCATGCGTTTGCGCGACAAAGACGCGGCGCTCGCGATGGCGCGGCAGCAGCTCGCGCGAGTGATGGAGGGAGTTGAGACCGGGCGCCTGTCGGGACGCGCGATCGGCGACTGGCTGCTCCTTGAGCTCCTCGGCGCCGGCGGCATGGGCGAGGTCTATCGTGCGCAGCGCGGCGTCGACGGCGTCGAGGCGGCACTCAAGGTCCTGCACCCGCACCTGGCTGCACGCGCAGAGGTGCGCGAGCGCTTCCGCCGGGAAGCCTCGGTCGCGGGGCGCTTGTCGTCGTGCACCGCGGCGCTCCTCGAGGTTGGCACCTCGGAGGCCGGCGAACCCTTCATCGCCTGGGAGCTCCTGCGCGGCGAAGACCTCGCCGCGCGCTTACGCAGACAGCAGGTGCTCGCGCTCCCCGAAGCCGTCGCGCTCATCAGCGACATCGCGGGCCTGCTCGAGGTCGCCCACGCCGCGGGCGTGGTGCATCGCGATCTAAAGCCCTCCAACGTCTTCCTCGCCCGCAGGGACGACGGCAGCGAGCAGGTGCGCCTCCTCGACTTCGGCATCGCCGGGCTCCTCGACGGCAGCGAGCTGACCAACAGCGCGGCGGTGCTCGGGTCGCCCGGCTACCTCGCACCCGAACAGGCGCGCGGTGAACGCGCCGCCGTGGGTCCCCACTCCGACGTGTTTGCGCTCGGTGCCATCGCGTACCGCGCCCTCACCGGGCAGGACGCGTTCCCCGCCCGTGATCCCGCCGCCGCGCTCTTTGAAGCACAACACCACACACCAGCGCCCGCGAGCTCGGTGCAACCCGCGCTCGCTTCGGACGTCGATCGTGTGCTCGATCTCGCGCTCGCCAAGCGGGTGGCCGATCGCTATGCAGGCGCCGCCGAGCTCGCCCGGGACCTCGCGGCCGCGGCGGCGGGCGCGCTCCCCAAGGAGGTCCGACGTCGCGCTGCACTGCTTCGCGACACGAGCGCCGATCGCACGCTGACCAGCGGGTGAGCGCGAGGGAGCGCGGCGTCCACCTGGGTCGCTCCTCAGCGCCCGCTTGCCCGGGATTGTCGCGCGCGTCCGATCCGCTCCGCAGCAGGACCGCTTGGCGCGCGCTGCGGCGTGCAACGGGTGCAACACCTGCCGTGTGACAGGAGCCGTGCGCGTTGCGTGCGGCGGTGGCTGCGCGCCGGCGATTCCTCGAGACCTACCGCAGGGCGCCGCGCGGCGCCGCGGCGACCATCGAGCTTGATCGTCGAGAGTGATGGCACGGGCCCTGCTTTGACGCCGCGGGCCGCTCGAGCGCAGGTCGCGCTCGATGCCTTCGGAGCTTCTACGCCATGAATGCCCTTGTCCCGCAACCGCGCATCACCCTCTCGACGCTCGCGCTCGTCGCTCTGGCAGCGCACGCGCCCGCCGCCGCTATGGGCCCGATTTTCACGGGCCCATATGTCCCGGTCTGTACCGAGACCAGCGTCAGCCCGTCGATCGCGACGGACGGCGATCGCATCTTCCTCGATGAAGCGGTAGCGCAGGAGAACATGGCGGTCGTCTTGCGCGGCTACCGCTACACCGACGCCGCCCCGTCCGCGGCGTTCCCGCAAGGTGAGGGCCGCGAGGAGGTCTACTGCGGCTGCCAACGCGTGCAGATCCAACGGGGCATGGGTGAGTTCGCTGGTGACCTGCCGTTCTTCAACGTCCCGGATGACGCCCCTACCGGCGACTACAGCGTCGAGCTGCTCCCGGTGTCGGCGACCTGTATGTCCGGGGGCATCCGCGCCACCTGCGAAACATCGCAGCAGTGCGTGGAGCCTTCGCTCTTCGTGCAGCCCTCGTACATCCTGTCTACCACCGAGCGCGTCGAGTTCTACGGCAACAGCGAGGACACGGACGACCACCCGGCCGAGATGACCTTCCTCATCGCGGGGACGTCGGGGACTGCGTTCGGCCAAGGCGGAGAGGCCGAGCACCTCGTTGAGTGGACCGCGAGCTTCCCCGCTGGCGGCGAAGACTCCTCGCACCTCACCCATGCCGACAACACCCGCCTGTGGGCATCGGTGCCGCTCTTCGCGGGGAGCGAGCGCGACATGGCAGTGGGCGAATGCCGGGAGGAGTGCGTGGCCGGAGATGACAGCGCCGAAGCGACGTGCCTGGAGCAATGCAATTTGAACCTGGCGCTCGGACGCTTCAACAACCGCGTGGAATTCGCTATCGGCGGCATCGAGTACGATGCGAGCCCGAGCAAGTGGTGGGGCGTCGTGGCGGGCGCCGCAGCAGGCGGCCTCGCCTGCGTGGGCGCGGCGGAGCTCGGTTACCCCTGCAGCGGCCTCGGGGGGGCGCACGGGTCGATTGGCGTCGCGGCCGCGGTCGGCCAAGGCATCAACGAGCTGCTCGAAGACGACGATGACAACCTCGGCACGGCGTCGGCCGGCGCGTCCCTCGGTAGCAACTGGGGCATCGGGTCGACGTTTGGGCCGGTCGACTTCACCGGTGGGTCGGGCGGAGACCTCGCCCTATGGCACCGGAGTCGCCGCGTGGCCGCGCCACGCATCCTCGAGTATTCGGTGCGCCTCGCGTCCGTGGAGATCACCGACAACTACGAAGAGAGCAACTGCTCGCCGCCCAACGAGGTCTTCGTGAACGCGCGCGCCGAGCTGCACCGCGGCACACCGAGCCTACCGGGCAGTGTGCGCTTTCCGAGCGGCTCGGGCACCTACTCGCTCAGCGAGGGCGACACGCGGTCTTTCGATCCCATCGAGGGCTCCATCGCGAGCGGCACCTTCACGCCGGAGACCGCCCCGGCGAGCCCCTTCCTCTACATGGAGGTCGGCGTGTGGGAGAAAGACGACGACAACGACTTGATGGGAGTGGGAGCGCAGACTCTCGCCATCGCGGACGCGCTAAACTGGCACTTCCTGGGCGAGCAGGAGAGCACCACCGGCGGGCTCTTCGTTCGGCGCGTGACCTTTCCGGTCCGCTTCGCCGTGAATGGCTGGGCAGGCAGCGACGAGCACTGCTGGCCTTGGTGGCAGGCGCACGGGATCACACCGCAGGCCCAGGAGGGCGGCGCGATCGTGGAGCTCGAGGTTGATCTGACCTGGCTGCAAGCGCCCTACGTGAACTGAGCGCGGCGTGACGCGACCCTCGTCGTTCCCACCGACGCTGACGACCGCACTCGCGTTGATCGCGAGTGCGGCCTTGTTCGGGCTCTGCCAACCGGTGCTCGGTGACGGCGAGGGCTGCGGCGTCCTCGTGCTGGTGGCGTGGGTCCCCGTGCTTGTCGTCACGCGAGACGCGCCGCTACGGCGCGTCCTCGTGGTCGCGACGGCGGCAAGCACGGTCCGCCACGCGCTCCTCCTCTCCTGGGTCGCGAGCGCGCTCACCACCGCGGGCCTCTCGCGGTGGTGGGCGGCGCTCGCCGTCTTCACACTCGTCCTCTTTCTCGGGAGCATCGCCGGTGCGGCGGTCGCCACCGCCCGTGTGCTCGCGCGGCGCTGCGGGCTGCCGAACACGCTCGCTCTCCCACTCTGCGTGGCGGGCGCCGAGGTCGCGATCGGCGCCGCGCCGTTCGGGGGCTTTCCTTGGGGACACCTCGGCTACGCGCTGGCCACGGTGCCGCTCCTCGTACAGGCCGCGTCGGTCATCGGCGTCGTGGGCTTGTCGGCCCTCGCCGCGCTCACCAACGCCGTCGTGGCCGAGCTCCTGGTCGTGCGTGCACCCGGGCGCACCCGCTGCACGATCGGCATCGCGGTGGCGGTAGCGATCGGCGGCGCGTGGGTCACGTTCGGCGCGTGGCGCCTGCGTGACGCTTCCGTCGACGTCACGCGCGCAGGCGCAGGCGCACGCGTGGTCGTCTTCGCGCCGCTGTCGAGCCAACGCGCACCAAAGGCAATGCCCTCGGCGCGCCCCTATCGCGCGCAGCAAGACGCGGCCTTCAAGGCAGGCGCTGAGATCGTCATCTGGCCCGAGCTCTCGCTGCCCACGGTCGTGCACCACGACGCCCCGGACCTCACCGCCGCGGGGGTGGGGGCCAACGCTGCGCGCCCACCCGCTGCCGCCATCATCGGCGCACCTTCGAGCGATGCACGCGGCGCGCTCTACAACTCCGCTTTCGTGCTGGGCGCGAACGAGGGCGTCCTCACCCGCGTGGACAAGCGACGGCTCGTTCCTTTCGCCGAGCGGACGCCCGCACCGTTCGATGTGCTCCTGGCGCCGCTGTTTCGCACGCCGACGACCCCGGGCGACGACGTGCGAGCGGTGACGGTGCCGCTCGCCGGTGGGGGGCTTCGGATCGGCGTGCTGATCTGCTACGAGGCCGCGTTCCCCGGTCTAGCGCAGGCCCTTGTCGACGACGGGGCCGAGGTGCTGGTGGAGCTGAGCAACGACGCGTGGTTCGCAACCATCGCCGGCAAGCGTCAGCACCTCGCGCAGAGTGTGCTGCGCGCGGTCGAGACCGGTGCACCACTCGTGCGCGCGGCCAATGCCGGCGTGTCGGGTCTGATCGATGTGCACGGTCGGGTGCATGACGGGGCGTTGCAGTCGGTCGCGCTCGCGGCGCACCCTGTCACCAGCAGAGCCTCGCGCTCGTGTCGACACCTGCCGCTGCCAAGCACGTCTGGAGCCGTAGCGGCACGGGCTCGTCCCGCCCGTGGCACAGCTGCTCGGTGAAGCTCCCATCCTCGCCTTGCGGCAGGGTCATCAGCGGCGCCTGCGCCGTACCGAGGCGACCGCTGCACGGCATCGTCGCCTCGTGCCGCGCCGCGGGCGTGTCCATGCAGGCGTCGCTGGCCTGGGCCGTCGAGCCCCCGGCAACCACCAGGCCACCTGCAACCCGCCCTGGAGCATCTGACGCCAGCGGCCTTCCGCCACGTGGCCACCTTGGCGCACACGCCTTCGCGCGCACCGTGTTGTCTGCCAGGCCGGCCGTCGTCCGGTCGTCGCCGATCGGCCACCGCGCGGCGCTTCACGAGCACCGCGGCAGCCCGGAGGTGGGATGTGCTCCTTCTCGAGGGGAGGAGTGCAGCAGCTGGATGAGGAGGCGAGCTGACCTGTCTGCCTTCTGTTGCGCGACGCAACGCGCGCCCGCTCACGCCGCCTCGCGCAGCACCCCGTCGCTGATCTCCAGCCGCCGCCGCGCATGCTTCTCCACGCGCGGATCGTGCGTGGAGAACAAGAAGGTCACGCCGTGATCACGATTGAGCGCCAGCATGAGCGCCAAGATCTGCGCGCTCGTCTCGCTGTCGAGGTTGGCGGTGGGCTCGTCGGCCAGCACCAGCTTCGGCGTCGTCACCAGCGCGCGCGCGATAGCCACGCGCTGCCGCTGTCCACCCGAGAGCTGATCGGGCCGGTGGTGCACCACGGGTCCGAGGCCAACCTCTTCGGCGATCTTCTTCGAGCGCGCCCGCAGCGCCGTGCGTGACTCACCGCGCTCGCTCAACAAGCAGGGCAGCTCGATGTTCTCGAGCACGTCGAGCACGGGGATGAGGTTGAACGACTGGAAGATGAAGCCGATCTTCTGGTTGCGCACGCTGGCGAGCTCGTCGAAGTCGGTCTGGCCCACCTCCACGCCCTCGAGCTTGTAGCTGCCCGAGCTGACACGATCGAGGCAGCCGAGGATGTTCAAGAGCGTGCTCTTGCCGCTGCCCGAGGGGCCCATCACCGCCGTCAGCTCACCGGGCTGCACCACCAGGTTCACGCCCTTGAGCGCCGGCACCACGGTGCCGCCCAGCTGGTAGTCCTTCTTCACGTCGACGAGCTCGATGATGGGGCCCATGGGTCCTCCGGTCGTTGCCATCAGAAGTAGGCGCGCGCCTCGATCATCACGCGCGCGACAAAGGGGGTGCCATCGAAGTCGCCGTGGGGCCCGCCTTCCACGGTGGCGCCCCGCGGGAACCAACCGCGCCAGTCGGGGTCCAGCTCGCGGTAGAGGTCGCCGAGCAGGTCGTCGTCGGTGCGGTAGGAGAGCATGGCCGGCGAGGGCAGCGGCAAGAAGCCAAACACCGAGAGCGTGAGCCACTCCTGCGCCTGCCAGGTCACGGCGCCACTGGCGAGCACCGACAGGTCTTCCAAAGGCACGATGGCCGAGGCCTGCAGCGTGAAGTCGTCGGCCACCTGCGGCTTGAGCCAGGACAGCAGCAGGTAGTGCCGGCGTTGCGGTGAGAAGGACACGCGCACCGGCGCGTCGCCGCCGCTGGACGACGACGCCCCCGGCAACGACGCCATGCCCTCGACGCCGCTGCGCTGGGCCTTGCCGGCGAGCACGACGATCTCCTTGAGGTCGTCGTACTCGGCCTTCACCATGCCGTCGGCCTGATAAAGGTACTCGGCCGTCCACATGCTGCCGTCGGGGGGCATGAAGCGCCAGCCCACCAGGATCTTCGGCAACACGTCCTCGGAGTCGAGCTCCACGTCGTCGGCGATGGCGGTACCCGCGCGCGCGCAGCGAAACAGCGCCATGGTGCCGCCCACGCAGTCAGGCTCGATGTACTGGCGGGTGCTGCCCTGCTCCAAAAGGACGTCGGCGTGAAACTCGTGCTCCACGAAGAGGTTGCGCGACAGCGAGAAGCCGAGGCGCGGGTGGTTCTCGAAGGCGTCGCCGTAGCGGTTCGACCACACCAGCCACAGGTTCACGTCGGTGTCGAAGAGCAGCGCGTAGCCACGCAGCGCCGCCGCGTAGTGCAGCTCCTCGTCGTCGTCGACCAGGATCTCGGCGGGCAGACCGTGGGCCGTGCGCAGCACGTACGGCGCGAACAGCGCCGTGGCGGTCCACGACTCGAAGGCCACGTCGGCGCGGGCCTGCACGACGCCGGCGCGCTGCAGCGCCGGATCCGTGGGATCGCGCGCCGGGTTGAGCACGTCGCTCGGGCTCATCATCTGGCCCGAGCCCCACACCGTGCGCTTCTTGCCCACGGTGAGCATGAGGTGCGGGATGGGTTCGGCCGAGAGCCACCACTCCGAGAGCGTGACGAAGGGATCGGGTGGCGCCACCTCGTCGTCGCTATCCACGGCCATGAGCTCGCCGCTCGCCACGTCGCGATCGGCGTAGCCGCCCTGCACGGTGAGGAAGGCGGAGGCGTCCACGCCCAGGCGCAGCTTGTCGTCGAGGAGCGAGCCGCGCACCTGCGCGTTCACCTCGCTGAGCGACTGCAGGATGGGCAGGTCGCGCGTGGACATGATGCTGTCCTCGCTCGGCATCGTGGCCTGAGCGCGCTCGGCCACCGAGCCGTTCAGCTCGAGGCCCGCAGGCAGGAAGAGGAGCAGCGGCAGCACGGCTCAGCGCCCCAGGTCGTCGAGCACGAAGCGCTGCGCCGGGATGTCGTCCTTGAGGGTGATGGCGTCCCAGCTCATCTCGCTGAAGCGCCCGCTCGAGATCTCGTTCGTCATCTTGATGCGCGCCGGCCGCACCAAGCCCTTGCCGAAGTCCTTCACCTCGGAGAACTCGGCCTTGCGCAAGAGCTTGCCGCTGGCGGCGTAGAACTCCGCCTTGACGGGCTGCGCCACCTTGTCGCGCGTCATCCACAGCTTGATGGAGTCGTACGCGGCGCTCTGCGTCTTGGCCTTCAAGACCAGGATGTCGTGGGTCGGGTCGCTCTTGTCCACGCTCGGGTCGTAGTCGGCCTCGTAGTTCACCCGCAGCACGTCGGCGTTGTTGAAGTCGCCGCCCATGAAGGAGTCGCGCGAGGCCACGCGTACGGCGCGCTTCAGGTTCGGCATCCACAGCCACAGGTTCTCGCCGTTGCGCAACATCTCCTGGCCCTTGGCGCTGGCGGGCTCGAGGAACTGGGCGCGCAGCTTGTCCTTGCCGCTCTTCTGCGTCTTCATCTTGTAGGTGCGCGTGCTGCCGTCGTCTCTGTGGGCAACCATCACGGTCTGCGCCTCGAAGAAGGGCGGGCTCATGACCGCGTCGTAGCGGCGCACCAGCGCCAGCGCCTCGGGACTGGGCTGCGCGGCGAGGGCAAGAGCGACGGCGAGTGACAGCATGGGGCCTCCTCGGTGGGTCAGGTGGAGCGCAGGGCGTCGACGGGGTTCATGGCGGCGGCCTTTCTCGCCGGCCAGGCGGCGGCGAGCACGGCGCCGAGCGCCGCCGCCGCGAAGGCGAGCAGCGCGATGGCAGGGTCGGGCACCGGGCGCACCAACTGCTCCATGGCCGCGCCCGGCGGCGTGATGGGGATGCCCGCGCGCTGGGTGATGAGCGTGACCACCAAGCCCAGCGCCGCGCCGATGGCGCCGCCGAGCAGACCGAGCACGGCCGCCTCCAGCAGGAAGAGCGTGAGGATGCTGCGCCGACGCCAACCAATGGCGAGCAAGGTGCCGATCTCGCGCACGCGCTCGTACACGTTCATCAGCATGGTGTTGACCACGCCGAACACCACCAGGAAGAACAGCACGGCCGAGACGAAGCGCAGGATGACGTCGAGGCGGTTGGTCATGTCGCGCAAGAAGGGCATCACCTCCATCCAGGTGGACACCTCGAAGCCCGGCCCGAGCGCCTGTTGGAGCGCCGCCTTCACCTCGTCTACGCGGGCCATGTCGTCGACACCGATGGCCAGCTCCGTGGCGCGACCCTGCATGGCGAGCAGCTCTTGGCCATAGGCCAGCGGCACCGTGACTGCGCGCTTGGACTCCATGAAGCTCGAGGCGCCGCGCGACACGCCGCGCACCTCGAGGTCGAGGGCGTTGAGCTGGCCCTCCTTGCCCGCCGCTTGGATGGCGAGGGTTGCACCCACCTCGGCCTTGATGCCGCTTGCCAGCTCGACGCCGAGCACGCCGCCGCGCGGCTGCGCGTTGTCCACGAAGGCGCCCTTGCCTGCTGGCACGTCGCTCTTGCGGCCCGGGCACACGGCCAGCTCGGCGGCGGGATCGATGGCGTCCACCATGACGATGGTGGCGGTGGTGCCGTCGCCGAGCAGCCCGCCAAAGCGCAGGCGCGGCGCCACTGCCGTCACGCCGGGCACCGCCTTCACTTTGGCGAGCAGCGCATCGTCGAGGGCCAGGTCCTTCTTCAAGGGCTGCGCCTCGATGGCGTCGAGGTACCCCACGGCGTGCACCTGCAGCGCGCCGAGGCGGCTGTCGACCAGGGTGCGCACGATCGAATTGAGCAGCCCGGCGCCAAAGCCGTGCGCGAAGGTCACCACCGCCACGCCGATGATGACGGCCACCAGCGTGAGCGCGCTGCGGCGCCGGTTGCGACGCAGCGAGCGCACGGCCAGGCGCAGCACCTCGACGAGGTTGCGGGTCATCCGCCACCTCCCACGCCCGCCAGGGCCTCCACCGGGCGCAGGCGGCTCGCCTTCCACGCCGGCCACAGCGCGGCCACGATGGAGCCGATGGTGCAGATGCCCACCATGCGCAGGAGGAAGTCCATGCGGATGAAGGGCACGAGGTGCTGCGGCAGCGAGGCACCGGGCGTGGTGAGGTCGACGCCGTTGACGGCCAAGAGCGCCACGATGCCGCTGCCCGCCGCGCAGCCGAGGAGCGAGCCGAGCACGCCGAGCGCCGCGGCCTCGAACAAGAAGAGCACGAGCACCTGCCGACGCCGCGCGCCCACGGCCATCAAGGTGCCGATCTCGCGCACGCGCTCGAGCACGCTGGTGAGGAGCGCGTTGGCCACGCCCACCAAGATGACCACCATGAAGGCCGCGATGACGACGCCGAGGGCGCGGTTTTGGTAGTCGAGCGCGTCGCGCGCTGTGGGCGCGAGCTCGGTCCAGGTGTGCACCTCGTAGGTGGGGCCGAGCGCCTCACGCAGGCGCTCGGCGACGCGCTCGACGCGGTCGAGGTTGTCCACCGCCACGGCGATCTCGGTGGCGCGACCAGGCATGCGCAAGAGCTCCTGCGCAGCCGACAGCGACACGAGCGCCAGCTTCTTCTCACCTTGCGTGGGCGCGGCGATGCGCGCCACCACGTCGGTCTCCACGGCGTTCATGACGCCGTCGATGTCGTTGGTGATGTAGGCCGCCTTCTGGCCCACGGCGCCGCCGATGCCGCGCAGCACCTCCAGGCCCACCATGCTCTCGGCGGCGGCGCCCTCGCCCCCATTGGCGGAGGCGCCAAGGAAGCGACCTTGATCTACGAGGTCGAGGCGGCGCGGGCAGCACGCGCGCTCGCGCACCGGGTCGACGCCCACGGCGAAGACGAAAGCCGTCTGCTCGCCCACCGACACCATGCCGGGGACGAACACGCGCGGCGCCGCGGCGCGCACGCCCTTCACGGCCTCGATGCGCTGGAGCAGATCGCTCGTGAGATCGAGGTTCGGCTTGAGGGGGGCGGCCTCGGTAGAGCGCATGAAGCCGGCGGCGTGCACCTGCAACGCCCCCACGGTGCCCTCGGCGAAGCCCTTGATCACCGTGGCCTGCAGGCCGTTCAGGAACCCGCGCACCCCCACCACCGCGGTGACGCCGAAGGCGAGGGCCGCGAGGATCAGGGCGGTGCGTCGGCGTTGCCGCGTCAGGTTCCGAAGCGCCAGTCGCAGCAAGGACAGCAT
>JADZDP010000140.1 GCA_020850995.1 Deltaproteobacteria bacterium | reverse complement strand
GCTCGCGCACCTCGATGCGCGGGGTCTCGTGCAAGGAGTCCTCGTCGACGAAGACGATCCGCATGCCCCACCCTTCGAAGCTCGACACCACGCGGCCGAACTGCTCCCAGGTGAGCTCCTTGTCGTCGACGATCACGCTCAGGTGGCCGTCATCGCCGCAGGAGATGAGGCAACGGAGCACATGACCCCGGGCGCTCCACTGGTAGGCGCGCTCGTGCCACTCGACTTGGGGCTTGCCCACCGGCATTTCAAGGGCGGGGAAGTCATTCTCGTGCCGGAGCTGCTCCATCGCCTCGAGCGTGCTGTTGTGGAAGTCGATGACCTCCTCGTCGCTCATCGATGACAGCTGGGGGCCGACCTGGAAGTGCACGACGAAGACGCCGGGCTCGGCGTACTCGAGGATCGCCGTGCCGCCTTCCCGTGTGACCCGCACCTGATCCACGGTGGCTGGGTAGGGCCGCTTCAGCACCTCGGCCCGCCGCGTCCCGCCGGGCAAGGGCTTCAGGCGCGGCCGGGGCTCCTCGAAGGCGAGGACGCGCGGTGGCGCCCCGCCGCCAGGCTGTGCGCCAAAGGTACGCTGAACTCCGTCGACCGCGGCCTGCAGTGCGCGCCGATAGCTCAGATCGAGCGCGCGCCCCTGCGCGCCCGCGATCTTCTGGGCAAGCTCGTCGACGCTGATGCCAACCAGCTCCCTTGGGTGTGCGAACCCGGCCCTCCAGAAGTCATACGCGAGGGACATGCCGATGCCGGGCACGGCGTAATGCGCGACGTGCGCGCAGTTCTCCCGGGCGCTCTCGAGCGACATCGCCCCGTTGGTGGCCGCGACGACGTCCTCGGGGCGCAGGTCGCCGAGGTCGCGGACCTTGATGCGGGCCTTGCGAAGGGCGGCGCGCTCGGCGTCGCTCAGGAGGAGCGTGGGGTTCTGGGTCTTCGGCATCGGGTCAACGGTCGTGGTGCGTGAGGAGGGGGGCGGTGCCCTGCCGGCAGGAGAGCACGTTCGTTCGATGTAGGCCAATGTAACCCCTTAACAGCTGTTCCGTACCGCGGCTTCGCCAGGGAACGGGCAAGAAGCCCTACGGGGATCTCCGTGCTCGGAACGCCGTTTTGCGGCCACCCGCAAAGATCCGCGTTGCCATGCGGAGATCCGTGCATGGAGATCGCAGCTCCTGACCACGTCGCATACCGCTGCCCCGGCCGTTCGTGGCATAAGTTTCGCGCGGCCGTGAGGCCGACGGGGTGCAGCAGGGCGAGCCTATCGGCCGTCGGAGAAAGCGTTCGGCCGAGCGCCACGCCACCCCACCGGAGTCGGGGTAGGCGATGAAGCTGGAGGACATCGAGACGAAGACCCTGGTCGCCGGCATCGAGCCGGACGGGCCGGTCCGCGTGCTCGATGTCGAGCCCGCGGGCCCGGACGCCGTCAACGTCTCGTACAAGCTCGCCACCGGCCAGCTCCTGCAAAAGACGCTGTTTCGCGCGGACGAAGCCACATTGTCGGCTGCGACGGCATCGTCGCTGTTCACCTTCACGGCGGCGGCCACGGACTTCACCGTGCACGGCGGGCAAAGGTCATGACCACGACCCCTGCGCGACTCGGGGAGTGGCTTGAGGCTCGGGAGACCGAGCACCTCGAGTTCAAGGAGGCGCGGAATGGCTTCAACTTCGACGATGTGAAGCGCTACGTCGCCGCTCTCGCGAACGAGGGCGGAGGCCACCTTGTCCTCGGGGTGACCCGCACCATGCCGCGAGTCGCCTGTGGCTCCCAAGCCTTTGGCGACCTCAACGACCTCAAGCACCGGCTCTATCAAGTGTTCCGGCGACGCATCGACGTCGAAGCGCTCGACGTCGAGGGCAAGCGCGTCGTCGTCATCAGCGCCCCCGCGCGACCGCGCGGCGAGGCGCTGCAGGTGGACGGCGCCTACCTCATGCGGGCCGGCGAGAGCCTGGTCCCGATGACGGGCGACCAGCTCCGACGCATCTTTGACGAGACCACGCCAGACGTCAGCACGGAGGGGACGCTGGCGACATTTGCGGACCTCGATCCCGCTGCCATCGCCACTCTGCTGCGGATGTGGGCGCAGAAGTCCGCCGACGCCGGCCGCACGACGATGGCACCCGCGGACGCCCTTCGCGACCTTGGCCTTCTGCAGGAAGGGAAGGTGACACGCGCCGCACTCATTCTCCTCGGCTCCCCGCAGGCGCTTCGCCAGCATCAGGCCAACGCTGAGCTGATCTGGGAGTTCCGCCACCACGACGCCGCCATCGAGCACGATCGGCGCTTGGAGTGGCGTCAGCCTTTCCTGCTCGTCCTCGACCAGGTGTGGGGTGCCATCGCCTCACGCAACGACGTGGAGCACCTGCAAGAAGGGCTCTTCATGCGCGACATCCCAGTGTTGCGGGAAGACGTTGTCCGCGAGGCCGTGCTCAACGCTGTCTGCCACCGCGACTACCGAGTGCCCGGCTCGGTCTTCATCACCCAGTGGCCGCGCCGGCTCGTTGTCGAAAGCCCGGGTGGGCTGCCGCCAGGGGTCACCGTCGAAAACATCGTGTCCCAGCGGCAGCCGCGAAACCGCTTGCTCGCCGAGACGCTCCAGCACCTCGGCCTCGTAGAGCGTTCGGGTCAGGGCATGGACAAGATGTTCCGGAGCACGATCTCGGACGGCAAGCCGCCCCCCGACTTTGCAGGGACCGACGAGCACCGCGTGGTGCTCACGCTGAATGGCTCGGTCCAAGATCCGCGCTTCCTGCAGTTCCTCGAGCGGGTGGGGCAGGAGACGCTTGCGACCTTCTCGGCCACGGACTTCATCCTCCTCGACCATGTGCGCCGGGGAGCGCCGGTCCCCGAGCTGGCGCGTTCGCGGATCGGTGCGCTCATCGAACAAGGGGTTGTGGAGCGGGTCGGCAAGAAGCTCATCTTGTCGAAGCGGCTCTATGCCTTCCTCGGCGAGCGCGGCACCTATACGCGCAAGAGGGGGCTTGATCGCGAGACCCAGAAGGCTTTGCTCGAGAAGCACCTGCGCGAGGTCGCGGCGGCGGACGGCGCCCGCCTGGAGGAGCTGCGTCAGGTCCTCGGGCCTGCCACTCGCGGGTCGCATACCCAGAACCTGCTGCGGGAGCTGAAGAGGGAGGGCCGGGCGCACCTGGTGGGCCGCACCAACGCAGCCCGCTGGTACCCGGGGCCGGCCCGTTGACCCCGGAACTACGCAATCTGGCGCAAAGTTACGCAATGCCCCCGTGCAGGGCGCGGGCGCAACGTGCTGTCTTTGCGTGTGTTTTCCCTTTCCCTGCCTTCTCGCGCGACGCAATCGGACGCAATCGGAGCCCGCATGACCCTGAAGCCCTGGCGTGAAGTCATCCACCCGCACGACGACGTCCTCGACGGCAAGTTCGACGAGTCCGAGTTCGCCGCTGACCTCACCAAGGTCGTGCGCGGCATCGCCAAGCCCGAGTACCAGGACCCGGAGCGCTTCTTCGAGCGCACGGTGATTACCGAGGGCATGAACCTGCTCTTGCAGTCCGTCGTGAAGCGCCTCGGCGGCAAGGGCGGCGACCCCGTCGTGCAACTGCAGACGGCGTTCGGCGGCGGCAAGACGCACACGATGATGGCGGTGATGCACGTGGCGTCTGGCGCTGTCCCGGCCGCGAAGATGCTCGGCGTCTCCGACGTCCTCGACAAGGCCAAGGTCAAGGAGCTTGTCAAGGCTCGCATCGCGGTCCTCGACGGCAACGAGCTCGCGCCGTCGCAGCCGCAGGAGCACGGAAAGGTCAGACGTCGCCGAATGCGCGCTGCCATCGCAGGCTTTGACGTCGGCCTCGGCGCCGAGCGCGGGCGCATCGAGCAAGGACGTCGGCGCTCCGCCGGCCGGCGGCTCGGGGCCAGCGCTTCCGCGCAAGGGCACGCCTGGGGCGATGACTGGCGTTGGGCCTGTGTTCAAGCGCTTCCACGGCACGGTGGAGATCACCCCGCCTGACCCGGTCGGCTCGTTCACCGAGATCGTGGACAGCGTCATCGGGCACTTCACCGCGCAGTACGGCACGGGCGTGACGATCACGATCGACGTCGAGGCACGACGCGTCGATGGCTTCGATACCAAGCTGGTCCGCGTCGCCGCGCGGTACGCGCGCCGCGACCACCACACGCAGGAGCCCGACGAGGGAGGACCGCTGGCTGGACCGGGCGATCGTCTCGTCGGAGAAGCGCGCGTCGATGTCCATTGCGCTGGCGAGCCTATCGCGCCGTTGCGACGCCGTCCCCGGCGCCGTGGTGGGTGAGGGCCCGGCCGATTCCCAGCCACCGAGGTCGGCTCGCCACGCGCGCGAGCACCCTCACCGTCGCCGTCGGCGTCGCCCGCCGCACCGGCGACGCCGACGGCCCGCTCACCGGAGCCCGAGGCGGAGCCCCCGCTCGCTGTTCGCCGTCTCCGGACACGCCCGAGGATGAGGGATCACGCCACGTCACTCGGGAGCACGCCTGCGTGCGCGGCCATTGGTGGCCGCATCGGTCTCGGCGCCATGTGACCGCGGCACCGCGCCGGTTCGAGGAGGCCGACGCGGAAGATCGACTTGTATGAGCAGGAGGCCCACATGCTCGAAGCTGAGCCCACGCCCAAGTCCGGCCGTCTGCGCCCGTATCTCTCCGTCCGCGAAGCCGCCGATCTGCTGCGCACCACCCGTCGCGCCATCTACTCGATGATCGATCGCGGCCGGCTCGGCGGCGCAGTCTTCCGCCTCGGTCGACGCATCCTGCTCAAGCGCAAGGCCCTGGTCGCGCTGCTCGAGGATGGCCTGCGATAGCCGCCTTCCGCTCGACGACGATGCCCGCTAGCATCGGCGCGAAGCTGAGCGTCGTCGTCGAGGAGGTCTCGACGATGAGCGTCAAGGTCAGGCCCTTTCGGGGCAAGCAAGGCAAGTGGGAAGTGGACATCGCGTTCGACTGGCCCGACGGCGAGTACTACCGGGAGCAGCTGGTCGCTCCCGGCTCGTCGCGGTCCGTCGCGCAGCGCTGGGGCGAGCAACGCGAGCGAGAGCTGCTCGCGCGCGGCAAGCCCCGGCCGGAGGAGGTGAAGAAGCAGCGTGAGGTGCCGACGCTGCGCGCGTTCAAGCAGCGGTACCTCGACGAGTTCTGCAAGGCGGAGCGGCAGAAGCCGAGCACCATCGCGTACAAGAAGATCGCGCTGCGCGCGTACCTCGAGCCCGTCGTCGGCGACAAGCGCCTCGACGCCATCGACAACGCGGACGTGCAGCGAATCAAGGCGTCGATGGCGACGCAGTCACCGAAGAGCGTCAACAACGTGCTGGTCGTCCTCTCCACGCTGCTCAAGAAAGCGGCGGAGTGGGGTGTCCTCGACGTCATGCCCTGCACCATCAAGCTCCTGAAGCACCACCACGGCGAGCGGCCGTTCCTGGACTTCGACGAGCTCGAGGCGCTGCTCGATGCAGCGAGGAAGCTCGATCGGCGCGCGGAGCTGGTGGTGCTGCTCGGCAGCAACGCGGGTCTGCGCCTCGGGGAGATCCTGGCGCTGCGATGGAGCAACGTGCTGCTCGACCGCGGCGTAGTGCGGGTGGCCGAGAGCGATTGGAACGGCGAGGTGTCGCTGCCCAAGGGCGGACGCCACCGCGACGTGCCCATGTCGGCGCGGCTGATGGCGGCGCTCAAGGCGCACCGGCACCTCGTCGGCCCGCGCGTGCTCTACGGCGACGAAGGCGCGGCTGTGTCCGCGAAGGTGGTGCGGAGCTGGATCCGCGCGGCCGAGCGGCGCGCGGGCAGGGAGGTGACCGGCAGGATCCACATCCTGCGGCACACCTTCTGCTCGCACCTGGCGATCCTCGGCGCGCCGGCGAAGGCCATCCAGGAGCTGGCCGGGCACACCGAGCTGACGACGACGATGCGCTACATGCACCTGTCGCCGTCGGCGCGCGCCACCGCGGTGTCGCTCCTCGACAAGCAGCCGCAGATGGCGGCGGCGCGGGTCGAGGAGGCACGTCGTTCCTTGCAGGAGTTTGGAGACATTTTGGAGACGGCCACCGTGCAAAGAAAAACCCCCGACTGCTCGGGGGTTTTGGTTGGTTGGGGAACTAGGATTCGAACCTAGATAAACGGAATCAGAATCCGTTGTCCTGCCGTTAGACGATTCCCCACCAGGGATCTCACGACCGACGACGCGACAGGCACGGCATGCGTAGCGACGTCGCGCCGGACCTGTCAAGGTGGGCACCCCGGAGGTTTCCGTGGCCGCATCGATGTCGAACGCGAAGCTCTGGGTCACCGGCGCCGCCGGCGGGCTCGGCAGCGCCCTCGGCTCGGTGCTCGCCGCGCGCGGCATCGCCGCCTGCACCAGCACTCGTGAGCTCGACATCGCCGACGAGGCGCGCGTGGCGGCCTTCCTCGCCGAGCACCGGCCCACGCACCTGTTCAACTGCGCGGCCTTCACGGCGGTCGACCAGGCCGAGCGCGACGAGGCCGCCGCCCACCGCACCAACGCCATCGGCCCCGCGGTGCTGGCGCGCGCCTGCGCGGCCGCTGGAGTCTTCGCCGTGCACGTCTCCACCGACTACGTCTTCGACGGCGAGAAGCGCGCGCCCTACCTCGAGGACGACGCGCCCGCGCCGCGCTCGGCCTACGGTCGCACCAAGCTCGAGGGCGAGCGCGCGTTCTTGAACATCCTCGGCGCGCGCGGCCTGGTGGTGCGCGCGAGCTGGCTGTTCTCGGCCACCGGCAAGAGCTTCCCGCGCACCATCCTGCGCCTGCTGGCCGAGAAGGACGAGCTCAGCGTCGTCGACGATCAGCACGGTCGCCCCACCTGGGCGCCGGATTTGGCCGCCGCGCTCGTCGACCTGGCGGCGCAGCAGTGCTCGGGCCTGTTCCACTTCGCCAACGCGGGCGCCACCACCTGGTTCGAGCTCGCGAGCGCCGTGCGTGACG
>JADZDP010000139.1 GCA_020850995.1 Deltaproteobacteria bacterium | reverse complement strand
CGTCGATGGCAAGGAGCCCCGCAGGGCCGTGGCCGTCGCCACGGACCGAGGACGCGACGCCGCCAGCGACGATGGATCGCTCGCGAGGACGATTGAGTTGTCCGTTCGCGGGCCCTAAGGGCCCGCGCATGAACACGTTGATCGCCCTCGCGGGCCCCAAGGGTCCCGCGTCGCTCCTACGGGTCAGCCGCCCGGGATGAAGGGCAAGATCGAGCGCAGATCCTCGTCTTGGAAGGTCAGGCCCACGCCGATGAAGTAGTCGAGGCCGTAGCCCACGCGCGGATCATAGAGCTGAATGCCCGTGGGGCCGATGCCGTTGAGCGCGTCGTCGAGACCGGCCGAGATGTACAGATGCGGGATGGGCTGCGCCTTCACCAAGGTGCGCCAGCGCGGCAGGTAGAGCTCGGGCATGGCGTCGGTGGCGAGGGTGTCGCGCGGGCCGCGGAAGTCGAACAGGTCGGTGCGCAGCTCCACGCGGTCATCCCACAGGAACAGGTTGGCGCCCACGCCGCCCGTGGTCTCGATGAGGCCTACGCGCAGCACCAGGAAGTCGAAGAAGCGCTTGGCGAACATGGCGCTGATGCGGAGCTGATTGTCCTCTTCGCGCACGCTCTCGCGGATCACGTTGCCGTCGACGTCGCGCTCGGTGAAGCGCTCCAGGCGGCCACCGTCGTCGACCACCTCGAGCAGGTAGTACTTGTCGGGCTTGGGCTGCAGGCGCAGCGAGAGCGTGGTGGTGTTGGCGTCGCGGTTGATGTTGTACCAACTGCCGATGTCGACGTGGGTCTCCATGGAGGTCAGGCTCGACACGAAGTCGGCGGCCCCCGACACCGCGCTCTCCACCTTGTCGGCGATCTTCTCGTCGGTGAGCAGGCGGCCCACCGTGCCCTCGCCGCGCTCCACCCGCCCCATCACCTCCGAGAGCGACGAGAGCGATCGGTTCAGCTCCTCGATGGTGGTCTTGAGCGACTTGACGCCCTGGCCGAGCTCGTCCTCGTTGTCGCCGAGCACGCCCTTGAGCTGGTCGGTGACCACGGCGAGATCGTCGGCCACCTTGCGCACGCTGGCCATGGTGGCGCGGATGTCGCCATCGCCTTCGCCGGGGCCGCCGTCTGCCCCCGTGCCCGTGCCCGTGCCCGAGCCGGTCATGTCGGCGAGGTCGGCAGTGATGCGCTGCACGTTGGCCACCAGCTTGTTGAAGTCGCTGTCGTCCTTGGCGATCTTGCCGTCGATGTCGCGGATGGCTTTCTCGACGGTGTTCACCGCCCGGCGCAGGTCGGTCATCACCAGCTCGTAGATCTCGCCGATGGGCTTGGTGTCCTCGTCGCCGGCGATGAAGCGGTTGAGCTCGGCGGTGATGCCGTTGATGTTCGAGGTGATGCCGCCGATGTCTTGATCGATCTTGTGCGTGATGCTCTGGAGGTCGGCGATGATGCCCTCGGCCTTGCTCAACAGCGTCTCGGTGCCGGTGGCCGAGCGCACGTTGACCAGGCGCTCGCCCTCCTTGAGCATCTGCTTCGAGGGGCCAGGCTCGAGGAAGAGCGCGTTGGCGCCGAGCAGGCCCAGGCTGCCCTTCTTCACCCACGAGTCCACGGGTACCGGCCACTTGGTGGCCACAGCGAAGTCGATGCGTGCCACGCGCACGCGGTCGTCTTTGGCCTTGTCGATGGCCGTGCGCACGCGCGCTTGGTCCCAGCTCTCGCTGCTCACCTGCTCGTGCGTGGGCAGCTTGCCCTGCCGCTCGAGCATGGCGATGACCCCGTCGAAGTCCTCGTGCGTCTTCACGACGATGTCGGCGCCGAGCGGGCGACCCACGCGCTGCAGCACGCGCGCCTCCAGGTCGACGATGTACTCGCCGACGGGGACCTCGACGAGGTCGGCCTGGTTGATCTTGCCTGCCTTGAGCCCCGCGATGCTGATGATCGACTTGGCGTTGATGCCGCCAGCGTCGGTCAGGTACGCGTAGTACTCCACCGAGTCGCGGGCGAAGCTGGTCTTCTCCGACGACAGGTAGAAGATCACGGCGATCACCGTGCCCGCGATGATGACCAAGCCGGCGCGGAACGCGTTCGCGGTGTCGCTCACACGTTCTTCTCTTTCCACGTCGCGAAGAAGCGCTGCACGAAGGGATGCTCCGAGGCGAGCATAGCGCTCTTCAGGCCGCGGCAGACAATCTCGCCGTCGTACACGAAGATGATGTCGTCGGCGATCTTGAACGCCGACGCGATATCGTGGCTGATGACGATGCTGGTGACGCCGAGCTTGTGCTTGGCCGCCAGGATCATCTCATCGACCTGATCGGTGGTGATGGGGTCGAGGCCGGTGGTGGGCTCGTCGTAGAGCACGATCTGCGGCTCCAGCGCCACGGCGCGCGCCAGCGCCACGCGTTTGCGCTGGCCGCCCGACACCTCCGAGGGCGAGCGCGGGCCGATGGCGTCGGGGTCGAGGCTGAAGACCTTGAACAGCTCGCGCACGCGCGCGTCGAGGGCGGCGCCCTTCAAGTCTTTGCGGTGCTCACGCAGAGGGAACGCCACGTTCTCCCAGTTGCTCATGGAGTCGAACAGCGCGCCGTTCTGAAACACCATGCCGAACTTGCCGCGCGTCTGCTTGAGCTCGAGGGGCTTGAGGCGCGTGATGTCTTGCCCGTCGACGATGACGGCGCCGGCGTCGGGCTTGAGCAGGCCGATCATGTGCTTCATCAGCACGCTCTTGCCCATGCCCGAGCCGCCGAGGATCACCAGGATCGAGCCGCGCGGCACGTCGACGCTCATGCCCTTGATGACCTGGCGTGCACCGAAGCGCTTCTTCAGATCGACGACGCGCAAGGCGAAGTCCGGCCCCGCCAGCGGCGGGTGGTCGCCGGTGCGCGCGGTCTCGGGGGGCTTCACCACTTGCGTCGTCATGTGCCCAATGCGTCACTTGCCCAGTGCGTCGAAGCGGATCCAAGAGTGGATGAGCGGGTCGAGGATCTCTGCCAACAGGTACGTGCTCACCAGGATGCACACGTTGGCGATGACCACGGTGCGCGTCGCCGCCTCGCCGACGCCGCGGGCGCCGCCGGACGCGCGGAAACCCTGCCACGAGGCGATGAGCGCGATCTGCAGGCCAAACACGGCGCCCTTGATCCAGCCCTCGTAGAAGTCGTCGGGGTCGAGGGCTTGCCAGGTCTCGTAGAGAAACACGCCGGGATCCACGCCCTCGCGCAGCACGGCCATCAGGTAGCAGCCCCCGTAGCCCGCGGCGCAGAACACCACCGTGAGGAACGGCATCATCAGCGTGGCCGCGATGGCGCGCGGCACCACCAGGTACTGCACCGGCTCCACGGCCATGGTGGAGAGCGCGTCGATCTGCTCGGTCACGCGCATGGTACCGAGCTCCGTCGCCATGCCCGACCCCGAGCGGCCCGCCACCATCAGGCCCGTGAGCACAGGGCCGAGCTCGCGCACGAGGCCGAGCATGGTGGTGGGACCCACGAGCGCCTCGGCGCCGAAGCGGCGAAAGCCCTGCAAGCTCTGAAAGCCGAAGGCCAGGCCCGTGAACACGCCCGTGAGCGCGACGATGAAGAGCGAGCCGAAGCCGATGTCGCGCAGGTGTCGCGCCAGCTGACCCCAGCGAAAGGGCCGGCGCGGCAGCCAGAAGAGCACATCGAGGCAGAACAGGCCGAGCTGGCCGATCTCGTCGATGAGCTCGGTGGCCGGTCGGCCCATCGCCTCCACGGTCTTCCTGAGCGCCAGGCGCAGCGGCGAGGGCGCGGGCGTGACCTGCGTCGGTTCAATGGCGCCGGGGCTCGGGCTGGTGCTCAACGCGACGACGTTCCCGCGGCCCACCGTCATCGTCAAGAAGCCCGGCCCTCGTGGTGCAGGGAGAGGTGGTAGGCTGCCTCCCCATGGCGACCACCGGCGACCGGCCGCGGCAGATCGGCATCGATCTCGGCACCACCAACACGCTCGCCGCGTGGACCGATGGGCGCGTGCCGCGCGTCATCCCGACGGAGAAGGGCGGCAACCTGCTGCCGAGCGTGGTGGCCTTCGCCGGCGAGCGCGTGATGATCGGGCAGCCGGCCAAGGAGCAGCTGCTCATCAACCCGGCGGACACCATCTATGGCAGCAAGCGCTTGGTGGGCCGGCCCTTCCACTCGACCCAGGTGCAGTCACTCGCGAAGCGCTTCCCCTACGAGATCGTCGAGGGCGACCGCGGCCTGTGCGCCGTCAAGGCCGGCGGTCGCGTGCACGACCTGGCGGAGATCTCGACCATCATCTTGGAGCAGATCGCGCGCTACGCCGCCGCTCATCTGGGTGGCCCCGTCGAGGGCGCGGTCATCTCGGTGCCCGCCGACTACCCGCTCACCCAGCGCGACGCCGTGCGCAAGGCGGCGCGCGCCGCCGGCCTCGACGTGTGGCGGCTGGTCAACGAGCCCACCGCTGCCGCGCTGGCCTACGGGCTGTCGCGCAACCTCGATCAGAAGATCCTGGTGTTCGACCTCGGCGGTGGCACCTTCGACGTCTCCATCCTCGAGATCGGCGGCGGCACCTTCAACGTCCTCGCCACCGGTGGCGACAGCACCCTCGGCGGCGTCGACTTCGACATCAGGCTCTGCGATCACCTGATCGAGCGCTTCGAGGCCGACGAGGACCTGTCGATCCGCGACGAGGCCGTGGTGGTGCAGCGCGTGCTCAACGCCGCGGAGCTGGCCAAGATCGACCTGTCGCTGCTGCAGCACGCCGAGGTGCGGCTGCCCTTCGTCACGCAGCGGCGTGGCAAGCCCGTCGACCTGGCGATGCATGTGAGCCGCCAGCAGCTCGTGCAGCTCACCGAGGATCTCATCGAACGCTGCGCGCGCACCGTCGACGAGGTGCTGGCGCATGCAGGGCTCACCCACGCCGCCATCGACGAGATCCTGCTGGCCGGTGGCCAGACGCGCATGCCGGCGATCCAAGCCCGCTTGGAGAAGCAGTTTGGCAGGCCGCCCAAGAAGGGCGTCAACCCCGACGAGGTGGTAGCGCAGGGAGCGGCCTTGTTGGCGCGCTCGCTCTCTGGCGGCGGCGAGGTGCGCCTCCTCGACGTCATCTCGCTGCCGGTCGGCATCGGTCGGCGCAGCGCCACCGGCGTCAGCTTCGAGCCAGTGCTGGCGCGCAACGCGACCTTGCCGGCGCAGGGCGTGGTGGAGGTCAGCACCCTCGTCGACGGCCAAAGCGCCATCGAGGTCGACCTGTTCCAGGGCCTGTCGCGCGACGTCAAGGCGGCCGACTACCTCGGCACCGTCAAGATGGACGTGCCGCCAGGGCCCGCGGGGGCGCGCGCCATGACCTTGACCGTGCACGTCGACGCCGAGGGTCTGCTCGACGTGCGCGGCGTGGCGCCGGGGGCGCCGGCCCGGCGCCTGCCGGTGGTGGCGAAGCACCCGACCTTGAGGATGGACGCGCCACCGGCGCACCTGAGCGACGCGTCGTCGGGCTCGATCCCCATTCCACGTCCGGTGCAGGGCACCGCGGCGGCGAAGCCGGGGCTGCTGCAGCGGCTGTTCAAGCGCTGAGGGATTGGTGCTCGTGCGCGACGGTGGCTGCGCTCCATCGCACACGTCCCGCACGGTTGTGCTTTACTGGCGCGACCCATGGGTCGATCGGGCGTTCGGAGCGGCGACGAAGCGGCGCGCGACGGAGGCAGCACGGGCTCCACCGCCTTGCTGCCCCGATTGCTCGCCTTCCCCGCTCGCTTCGCCCCCCCGCGCCACGCCAGCAATCCGCGGGTAGCGCTCGTCATCGTCACGGCCTGCTCGCTCAACGCCGGCTGCCTGCTGTTCGGCTTCGTCTACGTGGCGCAGGGCGACTACCTCGTGGCAGGGCTGACCCTTGGCGCGGGCCTGGTCGCGCTCGGCCTCATCCCTGCGCTGCGCTTCTTCTCGTCGCTGGCGCCAGCCGTCCACGTGCTCGCGGGCATCTTGACGGCCCTGTTGGCCACCACGGAGGTGCTCATCGGCGGGCCGAACCCGAGCAACCTGGTCTTCCTGGCGGTCACGCCCATCGCCGCGCTGTTCGCGGGTGGCAAGGCCGCCGGGCTCTCGTGGCTGCTCATCACGTGGCTCGTCGTGGGCGCGCTCCTGGTGGCCGAGCGACTGGGGTGGATCCCTTCGTGCTCCGCCGACATCGCGAACGACGCCCTCGGCATCCCCGTGGTCATCGGCATGGTGTTCGGCTTCGCGTACGCCTTCGATCGTCTCCAGGCGCGCTTGGCCGGCGCGCTCGAGGAGGCACGGCGCCGCGCCGAGGCGTCGAGCGCGCGCCGCGGCGACATGCTCGCCTCCATGAGCCACGAGCTGCGAACGCCCATGAACGGCGTCATCGGCATGACGCACGCGCTCTTGCAGACCCCGCTGTCGCCCGAGCAGCGCAGCATGGTCGAGACCATCGATGGCTGCGGCCGCTCGTTGGTCGACGTCATCAGCGACATCCTCGACGTCGAGCAGATCGACCGGGGCCTGGTGAGCGCGGCCGACGACGTCATCGCGCCCCGCGTCGTGGCCGAGGCTGCGGCGCGCGTGCTCGCCCCCTCGGCGGCGCAGGCCGGCCTCGAGCTCACGGTGACGGTCGACGACGGCGTGCCGGCGTGGGTCCGCGGCGATGGCACGCGCTTGCGCCAGATCCTCGTGAACCTGGTGGCGAACGCAGTCAAGTTCACCCCCGCCGGCTTGGTGCGTGTGCGTGTGACGCGCGAGGGCGAGCAGCTGGTGTTCCGCGTGCGCGACGACGGGCCCGGCGTCGATCCTGCATTGATCCCCCGCCTCTTTCAGCCCTTCGCCACCGGCGCCACCCCGAGCCCGCGCGGCAAAGGCTCGGGGCTCGGGCTCGCGATCTCGCGCAAGCTGGCCGGGGTCCTCGGCGGCACCCTCGAGCTGGAGGAGCGGGGCCCGGGCGCCGTGTTCGCGCTGCGCTTGCCCTGCGTGCCCGCAGCGGCCCCGGCCGCACCCGACATGGCCGCAGTGTTCGCGCACGATGGCCACTACGTGCTGGTGGTCGAGGACAACCTGGTCAACGAGACCGTGGCGCGCGCCTTCCTCGGCAGTGCGGGCGCGACCTGTCGTGTGTGCCGCAACGGCGAGGAGGCCATCGAGCGCGCGATGCACGAGCGCTTCGACGTGATCCTGATGGACCTGCTCATGCCCGGCATCGACGGGGCCGAGGTGACACGGCGATTGCGCGCGCTCGGTTGCCGCACACCCATCGTGGCCATGACGGCGTCCGTGCGGCCCGAGGACCGGGCGCGTTGCCTCGACGCAGGCATGGACGACTTCCTCTCGAAGCCGCTCACGCTCGAGACCGTAGGGCACGTGCTCTCGCGCTTCGCCCCCAGCGTGGGTGCGGCCGAGCGCAGCCCGGCGCCCGCGCTGCGCGATCCACAGGCGCCGTAGGCGATGCGCTCTCAGCCTCGAAAGCCCTCGTCGTCGGCGAACGCGACGCCGTTCCACTCGTTTGCCGCGAAGGGCAAGGTCAAGCGCGGCGCGCGCACGGCCGCCGAGAACAACGCGCGCCCCGCCTCGGGCACGGCGAAACGGGTCGGGTAGGTGGTCGCCTCGATGACCAGCTGCCACGCGCGCTGCGCAGGATCCTCGATGGCGCCCAGGGCCGTGCGCCGCGCGGGGTCGCGGAGCTGCGCCAACAGCGCCGCGACGTTCACGTCGTCGAAGCGCGTGGGCTCGGTGTCCTGCTCGCTGGTGCGAGCGGGCTCGGGCAGGTTGTGCTCGCCCAGCCACAGCGAGCACTCGCCCGGCGCCGCGAAGGGATCCACCTGCACGCCGCCGAGGTACACGTTGAAGTGCACGTGGGGCGCCACGGCGCCGAACGACGCCAGCGCGTCGATGCCCGAGTAGCCCGAGAGCGCGATCGCTTGCCCGCGCGCCACGCGCGCGCCCACGTCGACGAGCGAGCGCGCCAGGTGGTTGGACGAGGTCAGCAGGCCGTCGCCGTGATCGAGGTAGAGCTTGAGACCGCCGCGGTTGTACTCGCTGCGCTTGGCCACCACCACGCCAGGGGCGGCCGCCACCACGCGCGTGCCGGGCGGAACGGCAAAGTCGGTGCCGTTGTGGCTGTCGTAGGTGAGGCGCTTGCCGCGGAAGTCGCGCACCTGCGTCACGCGCACCGACCAGCCCTGCTCCACGGGCGTGGGCGTGCGGTTGAAGAGGTTGATGATGGGCACGCGCCGGCCGAGCGCGCGCTTACCGCGCCACGTGAGCGAGGCGAGGCGCGGCGTGAACATGCGCAGGCTCGAGGGCCCAAAGCGCGACGCCGGTAGGCCGGGGTCGCCCCGCAGCGCCAGCCACGCCTCGCGGGCGGCGCTGTCGGTGAGCCCGAGGACCTCGCGCAGCGAGAGATCGGAATAGAACATCTGTTTAGTTTAGCAATTCCAGCGCCGCTGTCGAGCGAAAACGGCGCGCGGGACCGGAAGTCCCGCGCGCCACACCGACCTCGCGCTGCTGCCCGCTCAGCCGATCTTGATCTCCTTGGTCTTTGGGGGCGGCGGGGCTGCCTTCGGGATGAGCACGTTGAGCACGCCGTTGTCGTAGCTGGCGGCCACCTTGGTCTCGTCGACCGCGGCGGGTAGGGTGAAGCTGCGTTGGAAGCGGCCGTAGCTGCGCTCGACGCGGTGGTAGGTCTTGTTCTTCTCCTCGCGCTCGAGCTTGCGCTCGCCGGTGAGCGTCAAGACACCATCCTCGACGGCGAGCTTGATGTCTTCCTTCTTCATCGAGGGCAGCTCCGCGTGCAGCGTGTACGCCTCGGGGGTCTCGGCGATGTCGACCGCCGGGGCCCACTCGGTGCGCTGCAGCGCTTCGTTGCCTTGGGCGAAGTCGCGCATGAGCGCGTTGCCGAAGAAGCGGCGCTGCAAGTCCTCGAGCTCGCGCATCGGATCCCATCGAACCAGTGCCATGACGTCCTCCTCGTTGCTTGACCATGAAAAGACGGTGCCTAGGCCGCACATCGACCGAGGCGAATCGTCGTCGTCACCATCGCGTTACGCTGGCAAGGTAGGCACCGAATCGACACGTCAAGCGATCAGCCGCTCGATGCGTTCCGGTGCTTCCAGCATCCGCGGATTCGTGCCTCGCTCGATCCTCGCCCGATGGCTGCGTCGCGTGCTCCACACGTGCCGACGGGCACGCGCCGCTGCTCCTTGCCCTCGTGCCAAGCCGCGTCGCGATCCCCCGATCAAGGGAGGTTGGAACCGCTGTAGCGTGCGCGCACTCAGAACGAGGGCCCATATGATCACCAGCGCGCTCCTGCTGTTCATCACCGCACAGTTCATCACCGCACAGTTCATCACCGCACAGACGCCGGCACCTGCGCCCGCACCGGCTCCTGCACCCGCGCTCATCCAGCTCGACGCAGCGGTGCTCGCTTGGACCGACGCACCCGCCACCATGCCCAAGGGCACCAAGATGGCGGTGCTCGAGGGCGACCCGAAGAAGGAGGGCATCTTCACCATCCGCTTGCAGGCACCCAAGGGCTTCTTGCTTGGGCCGCACACGCACCCGGTGGACGAGCGCGTGACAGTGCTCGAGGGCAGCATCGCGGTGGGCTTCGGCACCGTCGTCGACAAGAACCAAGGCCGCAGCTTCAGCGCCGGCGCCTTCTATGTGAACCCGCCGGGCCGCACGCACTTCGTGTGGAGCGAACAAGGCTGCGTCGTGCAAATCACCGGCGTTGGTCCTTGGAAGGTCGAAGCGCACCAGGCGCCCTGACCCGCACGATGTCGTAGGTCGGGGATCCGATGTCGCGACCAAGTAGTCGAGACACCATCGGGCCCATGATCAGGCTCGCGCGCCTCGCGCACTTCCTCGTCGCCGCCGTGGCGCACCTGGCGCTCGTCGGTTGTGCCGTCGACGCCGACGACCCTGGCGACGACGACCACGAGCACCCGCTTGACTTGGTCGATGGGCGCAACGCGGCGCACACGCTGCAGGGCCTGGCGCACGCTGGCCGCTGGCAACCGTCACCAGAGATCCTGGCCATCGGTGCGCTCCAGGCCGTGGCGTATAACCCCGCCCCCTCGTGGGACGATGGTGCCAACTGTTCGGCGGGCGCCACCGACGGCGCGGTGACCCTGCGCGATCACCTGCTGGGCTACTTCCCGCAGATCGCGTCGGTGGGCATCTTCAACTGCCGCGTCATCGCCGGCACCAACTCGATGTCGCTCCACGGCGTGGGCCGCGCGCTCGACATCATGATCCCCACCGCTGGCGGCGACGCCGACAACGACCTCGGCGACCCCATCGCGGCCTGGCTCATCCTCAACGCCGCCGCCATCGGCATGCAGACCATCATCTGGGACCACAGCATCTGGCGCGTCACCTACGACCCGCGCATCCACGAGTACACGGGCTCGAACCCGCACGTGGACCACCTGCACGTCGAGATCAACGTCGACGCAGGCAACGAGGATCCGCCGTGGTTCGATGCCCCCTTCGGGCCCGAGGCGTGCGCGGCCCTGCCCGCCGGCGAGAGCATCATCGACAACGGCGACGACTGCTTGCGGGTCTATGGGCCCGGCCAGTACTGGCGCGACGAGAGCGCCGGGTACGGCGGCGACCTGCTGTGGACCAACGCCTTCGAGAACGACACGCCCTCGAACTGGGCGGAGTGGAGCCTGCCCTTGGAGGTGCCGGGCGAGTACGAGCTCGCCGCGCACATCGACCCGAGCTTCGGCGTGTACCAAGCGGCGCGCTATGTGGTGGCGGCCGGTGGGCAAACCCACGACGTCGTCGTCGACCAAGGTGCGGCCTCGGGCTGGGTCACGCTCGGTACCTTCCGCTTCACGGGCGCCGCCGGCGAGGGCGTCAAGGTGTTCGATAACGCGGCCGGGCCGGTGCCGAGCGACCAGCACATCGTCGTCGACGCGCTGCGCGTGCGGCCACCGACAGCGACGCCACCCGCTGAAGAGCCGCCCGTCGACGAGCCCGAACCAGACCAGCCCTCGCCCGAGGATCCCTCGGAGCAGCCACCGGAGAAGGGGACCGACGAGGACGCGCAGGCGCCCGTCGACGACGACGACGCCGGCGGCGACGCGGCTGGCAGCTACCACTTCGAGCCCTCGGTGGCGGCGCAGGCGTGCTCGTCGGCGTCACCGGCGAGCGCGCCCACCGTGGCACTGCTGCTCGCGCTGATCGTGCTCGGCCGTCGTCGCCGCGGCCGCTGATCGCCTGACACGAGGCTGCGAGGTCGTCAGCCGCCGAGCAGCCGGTCGAGCGCGGGCTTGAGCGAGCCGAGGTAGAAGAGCGACCACGGCACCACGAAGAGCACGGCGTCGATGCGATCGAGCATTCCCCCATGGCCGGGCAGGATGGCGCCCGAGTCTTTGGTGTCGAAGCCGCGCTTCCACATGCTCTCGGCGAGATCACCCATGGGACCGAGGAACGCGGTGGGCAGCGCGATGCACACGAGGTCGACGGCGCTGAAGAACGCGAACACCTCGGGGAAGAGCGCGCGACCCACGAACAGGAAGGCGAGCGAGCCGAGCGCGCCGCCGGCGAAGCCCTCCCAGGTCTTCTTGGGCGAGATGAGCGGCGCCATCTTGTGTTTGCCGAGAAAGCGGCCCGCGAAGTACGCGCAGGTGTCGTTCGACCACGTCGCGGTAAAGGCCGCGAGGATCGGGCCGGCGCGGGCCGCGCCTTCGAGCGTGTCACCCAGATCGCGCAGGCGCGCCACCGCCCACAGCCCAAGCCCCACGTACATGACGCCGAAACCGAGCAGGGCGAGGCGCGGCCACGCCGTGGCCAGGTCGCCGGGGCGCAGCACGTAGAGCGAGCCGAGCGCGATGACCGCGAGGTTGAACACCATGAGCGTGGCGAAGGCGTCGTCGCCGGCAGCCAGCGCATGCAGGGTGGCGGCGCTACCGACCACCATGAGCGCCCCGCGCGCCACCTTGTCATGGCGCGCGGTGACCTGGCCGTACTCCCAGAAGCACACCAACGCCGTGGCCATCAACAGGCCGCGCAGCGGCCAGCCGCCCGCGACGAAGGTCCAGAGCACGAAGGGCAGTAAGGCGAGCGCGACCAGGATCCGCTGGGCGAGGTTGCTCATGGCCGGCCCCGCGCGTTGCCCGCGGGGGCAACCTGCGCGCCGGTGAGACCGAAGCGCCGCTGGCGCCGCTGGTAGTCGGCGAGCGCCTCGTCGAGGCGCGCCCGCGTGAAGTCGGGCCATGCGATGGGCGTGACGTACAGCTCGGTGTAGGCGATCTGCCAGAGCATGAAGTTCGAGATGCGCATCTCACCGCTCGTGCGGATGAGCAAGTCGGGATCGGGCGTGCCAGCGGAGTCGAGGTGCGCCTCGAGGTGCTCGGGCCCGATGTCGTCGACGGCGAGGGCGCCGCGTTTGACGTCGGTGGCGATGGCGCGTACGGCACGTACGATCTCGTCGCGCGATCCGTAGGAGAGCGCGAGCGTGAGGCGCATGCCGTCGAGACCGCGGGTGGCTTCCTTGACGGCGGCGAGCAGGGCGCGCACCACCAGCGGCAGCTTGTCGGTAGCGCCGATGGTGCACAGCTCAATCTGGTTCTTGAGCAGCGTGGTGCGCTCGTCCTTCAGATAGTCCTGCAAGAGCGACATCAGCCCAGACACTTCGGTCTCGGGCCGGCCCCAGTTCTCCGACGAGAAGGCGTAGAGCGTGAGGTAGCGAACGCCGAGCTCGCGGCAGTAGGTGGTGATGTCGCGCACGGTCTTGGCGCCAGCGCGATGCCCCTCGAGGCGCGGCAGCCCCCGCTCCTGGGCCCACCGGCCGTTGCCGTCCATGATGATGGCCACGTGCCGTGGCACCGCCGCCGTGGTCACCGCTTCCTCCGCGAGTGGCCGACGGCGTCATCGGTGAACAGCGACAGGTCCTCGTCGCCGGCGTCGCTGTCGCGGTCCTTGGCTTCGATGGGCACCACGCGTGTCGCGGGTCGGGACGGCGCCATCACCTTGCCGGTGGGCACGCGGTCACGGCGATCGCTGGGTCGCGACGGCGGCGCGCTCGCAGGGTCGTCTTCGTTGGCCTCGATCTCGTCGGCGTCCTCGTGCTGGTGGTCGCTCGACGAGGTTCGCTGGCGAGCCACCATTTGCATGGTGTCGTCTTCCTCGTCGAGCTCCTCCACCAGCGCGTCGGGGACGTCCGAGCGCAGCGAGGTGTTGACGGCGCGTGTGATCTTGTCGGTGGTGGTGCCGGCGACCCGCGGTTGCTCGTGCACGTTGACCGACTGCGCGAGCGCGTCGAGGGCGGTCTCTTCGGCGCACAGCGCGCCGCCGATCTCGGTGACCACGCGCGCGAAGCCTGGGCCCACGTCGTCGGTGGGCTCCATCACCAGATCGGGCTCACTCTGCAGCGCCTTCATCAGGTTGGGGCGCTCCGACGCCAAGGCCTGGAGTCGCTGCGCCGACACCTGCACGCGCAAGCGCCGCCGCGCGCGCAGGTGCGCCATGCCTCGCTGCAGGATCCGATCGACGTCGCGAGTGCTCAAATCGGGATCGGTGCCGAGCAGCTTCTTCACCACCTCGAGCGCCAACACGCGGATGTCGTCGGACGCCTCGGCGTAACGTGCGGCGCGACGCCGGAAGGCGGCCAGGGCCTCGCTGGCAGCCGCCGCGAACGCTTCGGACGCGCCGCGCGCCATCGCCTCCTCGCGTGCCTGGCTGGCCTTGCGCTTGCCGTCGGCCAGCATGCGGTCGCGCGCCTCCTCGGCGCGCTTGAGGATGTGCGCGGCGTCTTGCTTGGCCTGATAGACCGCGCGCTCGATGACCTTCTTGCCGCTTTGGTCGTTGATGCGCGGAGGGGCGCGCGCCGGGCGCTGCGCACTGTGTCCGCCGGCCTTGATGACACGCGCCAACTAGCTCTCCAGCTCATCGCCCAGGGCGGGGCGTGTCACCACCGACTCGAGCTCATCGAGCTGCGTGTCGAGTTGCGCGTCGATGACGCCGGCCTCGGTCTCGATGAGCACGCCGCCCGGCTTGACGCGCTTGTCCTCGCGGATCTCGAGGTCCTTGGCCCGTGTCAGCACCGCCACCAATCGCGCCTTGTGCTGGCGCAGGATGGGCGCGTCGCGTGGGCTGGCCCGCAGGTTGATGTCGCGCGCCGTCTTGGCGGCGCCGAGCGCCGTGGCCGCCACGTCGACCACGGCGTCGTCGCGCTGGTGCAGCTCGGCGGCGACCAGCTCTCTGGCAACGCGCATGGCGGTCTTGACTACCTCGCCGTCGACCTCCTGCAGCATGCGCACCTCGAGACCGGCGATCTCCTCACGCATGTGCGCCGCCTGCTCCGCGCCTTCGCGCGCACCGTCGAGCGCGGCCCCCGCGATGGACTCGTCGATCTCCGTGGCGGTGTCGGCCAGCAGCACGCGCGCCTGCTCCTCGGCATCCTCGATGAGCGCGTCGGCGTCGCCGGTCATCGCACCTCTCCCTACCTGGCCGGGGCTTCGGCAGGCTCCTCGAGCATCTTGGCGCTGTCGGCGTCGCGGCGCAAAAGAGCGTCCCGCTCGCGCATGGCCCAGAGCGCCACGGCGACGAAGGCGAAGGCGATGATGGCGGCGTAGAGGGCTTGGCGCTTGCCCTTGGCGCCCTTGTCCTCTGCGAGTGCGCCGAGATCGCGCGTTGCCGTCATGGTCGCCATGGCCAAGCTCAGGATCTCGTCTTGCGCGCGCCGCGCGATCGGATCGCCCGGCGCTGCCTCCAGCACCGCGCGGTAGTGCTGCCCGACGAAGGCGAGCTCGCCCGCGCCCGAGGCACGCTGCAGCATCGCCTTGTGGGCTGCCTCGCGGTTCCAGGCCTCGAGCAGCATCGCGAACGCCGCGGCCAGCTCCTGCTGCGCCGCGCTCGCTGCCGGCAGCTCTGCCAGCCTGTGGCGCACGCGCGTGCGCAGCTCGGCGTCGAGGGCGAGCTCCGGCGTGGTCGGCGCGGCGCTCATCGGAGCCGTGGGCGGCGCGAGCACGAGCGCGCCGTTCGCCGCAGGGAGCTCGCGCGGCGGTGCCGCGTGCGGCGCGGGCTCGACGTCGACGACGCGGGCGCTGCCCTGGGTCGCCTCGGGCAGCCAGGCCACGGCGCCGCACGCTGCGCACGACAGCCCCGCGCGGCCCCCCTGCACCTGGGCATGCGTGACGCCCACCAACGCTCGGCAGGCGGGGCACTGGAAGACGAGCGGGCTCATCCGCTGCCGCCCTTGGCGAGGGCCGCGGGGTCGCGTGTCTCGATGCGCTCGCCGTCGACGACGAAGTGGATCGGCAGCGTGGCGGAGTCGCCCTGCTCGTCGAAGCGGATCAGCCCGGTGACGCCGGGGAACTCGCTGATGCCGGCGATGGCCTGGCGCAACGACTCCCGTGTGCGCAGCGCGGGCCGGGCGGCGTCGCCGGTGAGCAGCGCGGCCACGATGGCGGCGCCGTCGTGCGCCTGCGCCTCGATGAGCTGGGGCTTGCTGTGGTGCACCTCGGCGAAGGCGCCGACGAATTTCTGCACGCGCGGCGTACCGTCGCCGGGGTTGAAGCCGTCGACGAACACGGCGCCGTCGATCTGTCGTCCGAGGCGCTTGGTCAGCTCCGGGTCGTTCCACATGGAGACGCCAAGGAGCTGCACCGGCCGCACCGAGTTGTTGCCCGTGGTCTTGCGGTAGTTCTCGACGGTGCGGTGGTCCTTCGTGAGCAGCACGTCTTCGGCCACGAGCGCGGGCACGATGTAGCTGACGGTGCGGTAGCTGTCGGGCACGAACAGGGCCTCGAAGTCGACGATGGGCCGAGCGAGGTCGTTGCAGCCCTCGAGCGCCTTCTTCTTGCGATAGTCGTTGCTGATCTGCTGCGCCTCGGCGCGGCACTCGGCCACCTCCGTCGACGACGCGATGCCGCGCCCAACCAGCGACTTGGCCTCGGCCGTGAAGGTGGTCTGATCGTGCGCGTACGCCTCAACGGCGGTGACCTCGGCCTCGCGTTTCTCGAGCTCGTCCCACAGCTCGTTCATCAACTCCACGCCGAAGGGGTCTTTCGGGTACATGATGCCGATACGCTTCATGCCCATGCCCTCGACAGTGAGGCGTACCAGCGCCTCGGCCTGCTTCTTCGCGGTCAGCGCCAGGCGGAAGGTCCACGGACCGGTCTCGGGCACGCCGTCGCGACGGGACAGCGAGATGATCGGCACGCCGGCGTCCTCGGCGGCCAACGCTGCCGGCAGCGAGGTGTCGAGCAGCACGTCGCCGAGGATGGCGATGACGTGGTCCTTGGCCACCAGGTCCTCCACGACCTGTCGTGTGCGCACCGGATCGCCCGCGCTGTCGCGCACCACCAGCTTGATACCGCCGGGCATGGTCAGCGTGCCCTCCAGGCTCGGCGCCTTCTCCTTGGGCTTCGGCGCCAGCTGCTCCTCGGGCGTGACGACGTCGCCAGTGGCGGGATCGAGCTCGGGCTCGGGCGGCGGGGCCTCCCGCTTGGGCGCGAAGCCGAAGCCGAGCTGGATGGCCGTGAGCGCGCGCTTGCCGTAGGGGGCGTACTTGCCCGAGAGCGGCAAGAGCACGCCCACCGCCTTGGCGTCGACCTGCACGCGCGCCTGCAACGAGGTCTGGAGCGCGCGCGCGTCTTTCGCCCAGCGCCCGCTCGGGTAGCGCGTGAGGTAGCGCGCGGCCATGTCGTTGGCGGAGGTGTAGTCGCGCAGATGGACGTGGACACGCGCGAGCTTCATGGTGAGCAACTCGTCGAGGAAGCTGCCCTGCGAGGCCTCGGTCTCGAGCAGCATGCGCAGGTCGCCGGGCGCGATGCCGGCGTCGATGGCGAGCAGCATGCGGCGCTCGAGCTCGGCGCGGTCGCCGCCGCCGCCAGCGAGGGCGCGCCCCAGGTAACGCAGCGCCTCGGCGCCGTGGCCCTGCGCGCCGAGCTGCTCACCGAGCTTGGCCGCGGCCATCGCGCGCTCCTCTTCGGGCATTTTGTCGACGAGGCTCTTGAGGGTGGGCGCCGCGCTCTTGGCGTCGCCTTGCTGGAGCTGCGCCAGCGCGAGCAGGTAGCGCGCCTCGTCGGCCACGGGCGTGGTGGGGTCTTGCAGCAGCAGCTTCTCCACCGCCGCCTGCGCGCCCGGGGCGTCGCCGGCGTCGAGCAGCAAGCGCGCCAGCCCCACCGACGCGGGCCCGAACGACGTGGTGTCCGAGAGCTCCGTCGTCACCTTGGCGAACGACGCCCGCGCCACGCTGTCCTCGTGGGCCAGGGCAGCGGCGTTGGCGGTGTCCACCAGGAAGCGCGCGTAATCTTCGGCGGGCATGGTGCGCCCGTCGACGGTGACGGTGCGGGTGGTCCCCTGCGCCGTCGTGGTCGTGCACGACAGGAGCAGGGCGAAGAGGCAGAGGAAGGAGCGCATCGGGAGCATCCGTTGGACCATCGTTTCGCGCGCGCGCCGTGGCGGCGCCGCAGCAGAACGCGCGCGCCGCCAGCGACGTTCCGACTCTCGACGAGGTGGCTCCGCTGTGCAAGGCCGAGCATGCCCGTGTAGGGGAAGGTCGCACTTGCATCAGGCGGATCATTCGATGAGGGTGCGCCCATGAGCGGCGCCTTTCGCCCCGTGCCGCGCACGGGCGTCATCTTCGTGACCAGCGAGGCTGAGCGGCGCGGCTACCGCGCCACCGACCCGAGCTGGTGCAACCTCGGGCAGGGCCAGCCCGAGACCGGCGCGCTACCGGGAGCGCCGCCGCGCCTGCCCGCCCTGGCCATCCCCGACGACGCCTACGAATATGCGCCGGTGGCCGGCTTGTGGGAGCTGCGCGCCGCCGTGGCCGACGCCTACAACCGCCGCTTCCGTCGCGGCCTGCCCTCGCAGTACAGCGCCGAGAACGTGGCCATCTGCGGCGGCGGGCGCCTGGCGCTGGCGCGCGCTGCGACCGCGCTCGGCGAGGTCAACCTCGGCCACTTCCTGCCCGACTACACGGCCTACGAAGAGCTGCTCAGCGTCTTTCGCCTGTTCACGCCCATCCCCATCCTGCTCGAGGCCGAGCGGCGCTACCACTTCTCCGTCGACGAGCTGAGGAAGGAGATCCTCGGGCGCGGGCTGTCGGCGCTCTTGCTGTCGAACCCCTGCAACCCGACGGGCCGCACCATGCTCGGCAGCGAGCTGGCGGCGTGGGTGGCAACGTGTCGCTCGCTCGACTGCGCGCTGCTCATCGACGAGTTCTACTCGCACTACGTGTGGGCCCAGGCCGACGGCGTCATCAAGCCCATCGTCTCCGCCGCCGAGTACGTCGACGACGTGGAGCGCGATCCGGTGGTCATCTTCGATGGGCTCACCAAGAACTGGCGCTACCCGGGCCTGCGCATCTCGTGGACCTTGGGGCCAAAGCAGGTCATCGAGGCGGTCTCGTCGGCGGGCTCGTTCCTCGACGGCGGCGGCTCGCGCCCGGCGCAGCTGGCCGCCGTCGGCCTGCTCTCCGACGAGGTCATCGACGCCGAGACCGGCGCCATCCGGCGCGCCTTCGTCAAGAAGCGCGACTTCTTGGTGAGCGCGCTGCAAGAGCTCGGCGTGCGCATCGACGCGGTGCCGCAGGGGGGCTTTTACGTGTGGGGCGCCGTCGACGGCCTGGGGCCCGGCTGCGAGACCGGCATGGAGCTGTTCAAGCGCGCGCTCGAGCGCAAGGTCATCACGGTCCCGGGCGCCTTCTTCGACATCAACCCTGGTCATCGCCGCACCGGCCGCGCCTCGCGCTTCGAGCGCCACGTGCGCTTCTCGTTCGGCCCCCGTCTCGACGTCCTCGAGGAGGCGGTGCGGCGCTTGCGACGCATGGTCAAGGGTGAGCCGGAGCCTGCGTGACCATGCGCGCGTCGTTGGCCTGCGTGCTCGGGCTCGTCGCGGCCTCGTGCGCCGAGCGTAGCGGCATGGTGCGCTGGGAAGACGTGGAGCCAGCGCCCGCGCGGCCCCGCGCGGTGGCGACGCCGCCCCCGGCGCCCAGGCCGCCGCCACCCGCGCCGCGCCCGCCGACGGAGCCGGCGCCGGTGGCGCCCGCGCCCGTCGCCACCTCGGCCGCGCTGGTGGTCAACGGCGTCCCGGTCGACGACGGCGCGCTGGTCGACGTGCCGGCGCTCGAGCTCGCCTGCCTGGCCGACGCGCGCGCGCTCACCGAGCCCGGTCGCGTGGCCGCGCGCGTGAGCGAGCAGGGGACCAAGGGCGGCGTCGCGCTCGGGCCCTTCTCCTTCGTGGTGCTCGAGCGCGATCCCGCACGCTCTCTGGTGGAGCCACCGCCGCGCTTTTGTCGTCCGCTGCCAGGGGCGGCAGCGCTGGTGGCTCCGCTGCTGCACCACCGCGAGCCGGCTGGCCGGTGGCTGGTGCGCCGTGCGCGCGCGGGCGTGGTGGCGGACACCGCCGCCATCGTCGAGGAGTGCCGTGCGCGCGCCCTCACGCCCAGCGGCCGCCCGCGCGTGCTCGTGGACGGCGCCGGTGCCTTGGTGGGGCTGGCGCTGCCGGTCGCATCGGAGGATCGCTGATGGCTCGCCTGGCCTTCTTCGGCACACCGGCGCTGGCTGCCGCACAGCTCGAGGCGCTGCTGGCGAGCGCGCACGAGGTGGCGCTGGTGGTCGCGCAGCCCGATCGACCGGCGGGGCGCGGCAAGCAGCTGCAGGCGCCGCCCACCAAGGCGCTGGCGCTGGCGCGCGGCATCGAGGTGGCGCAGCCCGAGACGCTCAAGAAGGACACGCCGTCTGGCGAGGCCTTCTTCGCGCTGTTCTCGTCGAGGAACATCGACCTGGCGGTGGTGGCTGCCTATGGCCGCATCATCCCGCGCCGGCTGCTCGATGTGCCGCCACGCTCCTTCGTCAACGTGCATGCCTCGCTCTTGCCCCGCTGGCGCGGCGCGGCGCCCATCCAGCGCGCCATCGAGGCTGGCGATGCCACGACCGGCGTGTGCCTGATGCACATGGTGCCCGAGCTCGACGCCGGCGACGTCTATGCGACGGTAGCGGTGCCCATCACCCCGAGCGATGACGGCGAGACGCTCACCGCCAAGGTCGCGGCCGCGGGGGCGCGCTTGTTGGCGCAGCACATCGACGCCTTGGCGGCGGGGACCTTGCCGCGCGTGCCCCAGCCGGCGGAGGGCGTCACCTACGCCGAGCAGTTGGAGAAGGAGCAGGGCCGCATCGACTGGTCGAAGAGCGCCCGGCGCGTGGTCGATCACGCGCGCGCCATGCACCCCTGGCCGGGCGCGTTCACCACCCTCGGTGACGAGGTGCTCAAGCTCTTCGCGCCGTCGATGGCGGCGGGGCAGGGCGCGCCGGGCACGGTGCTGTCGTCGAGCGAAGGCCTGGTGGTGGCATGCGGAGACGGCGCGGCGCGCTTCGCTGACGCGCAATTGCCCAACAAGCGCCGCATGCCGGTGGCGGAGCTCATCAAGGGGCGGCCCTTGCCGCCCGGTACCGCCCTGGGCGCCGCCGCGGGCGCGGGCGCGCCGTGAGCGAGAGTGACGAGGCGCTGCACGAGATCGCGCGCCTGGTGCGCACCTGCGAGCGCCTGGTGTGGCTGACCGGCGCGGGCTTGAGCGTGGCGAGCGGTCTGTCGCCCTACCGAAAGTCGGGTGACGCGGTCTGGGCGCGCTTCATCACCGACTGGGGGACCATCGAGCGCTTCCACGAGTCGCCGGTCGAGTGGTGGCGCGAGTTCTGGCTCAAGGCGCACGCCGACTTGGCGCACGGAAGCACGGTGCGACCGAACGCGGGCCACGACGCCATCACGCGCATGGTGGCGCCGCGGCCTGCGCACCTGGTGGTCACGCAGAACATCGACGGGCTGCATCGCACGAGCGGTGTGCCCGAGGAGCAGCTCGTAGAGATCCACGGCCGCCACGATCGCTTCATCTGCACGCGGCCGGAATGCCCCCGCGCGCAGGCGCCGGTAGGCACGGTGGACCTCAGCCGGCTCGATGAGGGCGTGGCGCCATGCTGCGACCTGTGTGGTGAGCCGCTGCGGCCCTTGGTGCTCCTGTTCGACGAGACCTACGACTCGCACCCCGCCTACGGCATGCGCAGCGCACGCCGCGCCCTCAACGACGCCGAGGCCATCGTGTTCGTGGGCACCTCGTTCTCGGTGGGCATCACCGACTACGCCATCCGCGCAGGCCGCTACGCCAAGGCGCGCTTGGTCAGCGTGAACGTCGAGCCTGTCGAGGACCTCGACTTCGTCAATCTGCTCGGTCCCGCCGAGCAGACCCTGCCCGCGCTCGCGTCGCTCACCGACTCCGCATAGTCGAGCGCTGGCGAGCGCGCGCGGCAGAAAATTTTGCGGAGGCGCCGCCCTCCTCCATAGTGCTCCAAGAGCGCAGCGCGGAGGAGCGCGGCGCACGAATGACCACGATGGCGCGGACCGATGTCCGAGCGCGCGACGCGCGCTCGTGGGCACGCGTGCGCGCCGAAGGAGTAGCGAGGAATGGTGGCCATGGCGAAGGAGCGGACGGCGCGCGAGTGGCAGCAAGGCGAGGTTGACCCCTACGACCTCGACACACCCTACGAGCCGGTAGCGGTGCCGCTGCGCGTGCCGCGCCCGAGTCAGAGCCTGACGCCGCGGACGGCCACGCACCTGACACCGCTGTCGAACCAGCTCTACGAGGGCGACGCGCTGGCAACCTTGCAGCAGTGGGAGGACAAGACCTTTCACGCGTGCATCACCGACCCGCCCTACAACATCGCGCGCGATCGCAAGGGCTTGGCGTGGGCCTTCTCGTCGCACGTCACCATCGACAGCGAGTGGGACCGCTTCTCGCAGGACGACTACGAGCAGTTCACCACGGCGTGGCTCAAGGAGGTGTGCCGCACCGTCAAGGAGAACGGCAACATCTTCATCTTCGGCAGCTACCACAACATCTACACCATCGGCGCCATCGCGGCGCGCCTCGACCTGCGCATCATCAACAGCATCATCTGGGCCAAGCCCAACGCGCAGCCGAACATCACGTGCAGAATGCTCACCGAGAGCACGGAGCAAGTCCTGTGGATCTGCAACAACACGAACAAGAAGGCGAAGAACTGGACCTTCAACTACGACGACATGAAGGCGCTCAACGGCGGCAAGCAGATGCGCAACTTCTGGGACATCCCGGTGACGCCGGCGCGCGAGCGCGTGCACGGCAAGCACCCCTCGCAGAAGCCGCTGCGCCTGATGGAGCGCCTGGTGCTGTGCGGCACCAACCGCGCCGATCGGGTGATGGACTGCTTCGCCGGGTCCGGTTCGACCTTGCTGGCCTGCGACCGCCTCGACCGGCGCTGGGTGGGGATTGAGCGCGACGCCGAGTATCTGGGCATCGCGCACAAGCG
>JADZDP010000138.1 GCA_020850995.1 Deltaproteobacteria bacterium | reverse complement strand
CGGGGCGGCTGGTGGAGCGCCGGCAGGGGCGCACGACCATTCGGCGTCTGCGCCTGTCCTACGACGACAACCAGGCGCGCCCGGCCGCGCTCACGGTGAACGGCGTGGCGGTCAAGAGCTACCGGCGCGATGGCCTGCTGCGCCCCGTGGAGGCCATCGACTACAACACGCTCTTGCCGAGCGACGGCGCCCCGCTCCTTGCGGGCGAGCGCCCGGCCCTGGCCTCGCGCAGCAGCTTCGACGCGCTCGGGCGCGTGGTGCGGGAGACGACCGTCGAGGTGAGCGGGTCTTCGGACGTGGTCATCGGCGAGCTGCAGCGCGACTTCGCCGACGACTACGCCGGGGCGCGCAGGTTGCGCACCCTGCGCGGCGAGGAGCTGAGCTTCGCGTACTCGGCGCGCGGCACGCTGCAGGGCATCGTGCGCGAGGGCCTCGCGTCGATGGCGGTGGAGCTCACGAACCACGGCGGCTTGTGGGTTGGGGCGAGGGTGGCCGGAAGCGACGAGAGCTGGTCGCTCACGCGCACGCGTGACGCGCTCGGCTTCGTGCGCACCACGGGCCTCGGGGTGACGGGTGAAGCGGCGGTGTCTGGCGACGCGGTGCTGCGCGGCCCAACGGGCAAGATCACGGCGGAGCTGCGCTTTGGGCCGCTGCTCCCCGGCAGCCTGCGCGGCTACAGCTACGACGCGCTGGGCCGGCTCGCGGAGCAGAGCTTCCAGGCGCGCTCGATGCCGTCGCTCGCGTCGTTCGCGGCGAACGCGCCGGCGGCGCTGGCAGACGAAGACGCAGGCGCGGCGCTGCTCACCACTGAACCTGACCCCGGACAGTGGACACCTGTTTGACGGAGCAGACGGTGTCCACGGCGAGCACGCAGAGAAACGGGAAGGGCACGGTTCCATTCGCGCCTCCGTTTGTGGAACCAGCCCCCGAGCTATCCTGATCCCATGAACGGACCCGACGACATCCGCCGTGCCCTCGCTCGCCTCGCGCTGGTCTTCGCCGTGCTCGGCTTCGGTAGCGTGGCCCTGGGTATCGGCCTGGCGCTCCTCGGCGTCGCGGGCAGCGCGGCGCTCTTGGTCGGTTCGGGGGGCGCGGGCGGCGCCGTGGGCCTGAGCGCCGTCTGTCTCGTCGTGGGCGCGCTCTTGGCCGTGGGTGGGGTCCCCGAGCTCTTCGCCTGGTACGGCATCTCCAGGCGCACCGCGTGGGGCCGCTGGCTCGGCATCGTCTTGTGCACCACCATGCTGGCGGCCTTCCCCATCGGCACGGCCTTCGGCGGCTGGGGCATGTGGGTGCTCTTGAGTACGGCGGGCCTGCGCGCCTTCGCGTTACAGCGCTCGTGGCTCGGCGATGGCGCCGCGTTGGCGGTGGGCTGGTTCTTCATGCCCGACAACGACGACGCGCGCTCCTATCGCGTCGATCGGCGTGGTCGTCGACGTCGTCGCGGGCGCCATGGCGGCGCCGGCTGTCTCTTGTTCCTGTTCTTGCTCGTTGGCGTGTTCGCCTTCGCCACCTGCGGGAGCTGCTGGTCGAGCTTCGCCGGCGGCGTGTCCTCGGGCGCCAGCGGCGTCAGCACCGGTTCGGGCTGGTCGCCGGGTGGCGCGTCGTCACCGGGGGCGCCGAGCGGCTCGTGGCGGGTCGACCAAGGCTCGGGCATGAGCCTGGGCGCGCCGGCAGAGCTTGGAGCGCATGCGGGCTCCTTCCTGCGTGAGCTCGGCGTGCTCGACGCCGCCGCGCGCGGGGGTGGGACGCAGCCCGGAGCGGGGAGCGCGCCTGGCGGCCTGATGCCCGGTGCTGGCAACGTCGAGCTCGTGCCCGGCAACGTGGCGCCCGTGCCTCCCATCGGTGCGGGTCCCTCACCCACGGAGACGCCGCCCGGCAACGCACAGGCTCCCAGCACCAGCCAGCGCGGCACCGGTCAGTTGTGGATCTTCGAGGGCGCCGACGGCTCGACCCATGTCGTCGACGACGCTGCGCTCATCCCCGAGGACCGGCGCGCCAAGGCGCGGCCCTTCAAGTGAGGCTCAGCCGGGCAAGCGCTCGGCGAGCAGCTCGGCGATGTCTCGCACCTTGATCTTCTCCTCGGCGTCGAGCGCCTTGGTGCCGTCGACGAGCATGGACTTGCAGAAGGGGCAGCCGGTGGCGATGGTGGTGGCGCCCGTGGCCATGGCCTGCTTGGTGCGCTCGACGTTGACGCGCTCGCCGATGTGCTCCTCGAGGAAGATGCGCCCGCCGCCGGCGCCGCAGCAGAACGACGCGCCCTTGTTGCGCTCCATCTCGCGCAGCTTGCTGGCACCGCCGATGGCGTGCAGCACCTCGCGCGGCGCCTCGGTCTCGCGGTTGTAGCGGCCGAGGTAGCAGGGGTCGTGGAAGGTGACCTGGCCCTCGAGCGCCTTGGCGGCGTCGACGGGGATGCGCTTGTCCTTGATGAGCTCGGCGATGAGCTGGCTGTGGTGCAGCACCTCGAAGCCCTCGCCGAATTCCGCGTACTCCTTCTTGAGCGAGGTGAGGCAGTGCGGGCAGGCCGTAAAAATCTTCTTGAACTTGTACTGGCCGAAGGTGGCGATGTTCTCTTGCGCCAGCTGGCTGAACACCGCCTCATTGCCCAGGCGCCGCGCCGGATCGCCGCAGCACTTCTCCTCGGCGCCGAGGATGGCGTAGTCCACCTTGGCCGCCTTGAGCACACGCACCAGCGCCTGCTGCACCTTCTTGGCGTTGTCGTCGGTGGCGCCGGCGCAGCCCACGAAGAAGAGGTAGTCGACCACGCGCTCGCCGCCGATGGCGGAGAAGGTGGGCACGTCGAGGCCCTCGGCCCACTCCTCGCGCTTGTCTTGGCCCACGCCCCAGGGGTTGCCCTGGCGCTCGAGGCCCTTGAAGGCGGCGGTCAGCTCGCCCGGGAAGTCCGACTCCATCATCACCAGGCTCTGGCGCACGCCGATGAGCGCACCGGGCACCGAGTCGATCAACACCGGGCAGGCCTCGATGCAGGCCGCGCAGGTGGTGCACGCCCAGGCCTCGTCGACGTGGATCTGGCCGTCGACCTCGAGGTAGCTGCCGTCTGGCGACACCTTGCTCTTGTCGTCGTGCTTGATCTCGGCCTTGCTGATGAGCGCCAACGGCGGTGTCCAGGCGGCCTCGGACTCCTTGGTCAGCTCCTGTGGCCGCCCCCACTCGTCCCTCAGCTCGTAGAGGCTCGGGCCGTTCTTCTTGAGCAGGCTCACCTTGATGTCGTGCAGCACCTTCTTCGGCTTGAGCGGCTTGTGCGTCAGGTGCGCGGGGCAGACGTTGTTGCAGCGGCCGCACTCAGTGCAGGCGAAGCCGTCGAGCAAGGTCTTCCAGGGCAGCTCGTCGATGCGATCGGTGCCGTACTTCTCGGCGGTCTCGAAGTCGATGCGCGCCGGCAGGCCCATGGCGCGCGCGCGCTCCTTCGGGGGCAACGCCTGCTCGGCGGCCACCACCTCGGGCTGACGCCAGGCGTGCGCGCCTTTGTTGAAGAACCAGGTGTTCGGGCCCGCGAAGATCAGGTGCATGTGCTTCGAGGTGGGGATGTACGCGCCGAAGCCGAGGAAGGTGAGCACGTGGCCCCACCAGAAGATCCAGTACATGGCGTCGACGGCGCCGTGCGGCACCTGCGCCATCCACATCGACATCATCGAGGTGAAGGGCTTCCACTGTGAGTAGTGGTACTGGTAGTGATGCTCGCGCAGGTGGTGCGCGCCCTGGAAGAAGTAGAAGGTCACGTAGAGCGTGAGGATGAAGTAAAGAATGCGCTCCGCGTCGGCCGAGCGCGGCTGCATGCGCGGCGGCGCGAAGGCGATGCGGCGCACCAGCGCCACGATGACGGCGCTGAGCACCAAGAAGGCCGCGAAGTCCTGGCTCAGCCAGTAGACCCAGATGAGCGGGTGCTCGGGCGAGAGCAAGGGCAAGCGATCCCAGGTGAGCGGCTTCTGGCCGAAGGTGCGCAGGAACATGGTCAGCCCCTCGACCACGATCTCGCTGTGCCCGGCGCCGAGCACGCAGAAGCCGTAGATGAAGGCCATGTGCGTGAGGCCCGAGGTCTTGTCCTCGAGCGTCTTCTTGTGGCCGAACACGATGGACGCCACCATGCGCCAGCGCGCGCCCTTGTGGTCGGTGCGCACCGCCTCGTGGCGGCCCATGTTCACCATCGACGCGATCTGCAAGAGGCGCTGGCCCATGAAGGCGAAGGCGCCCATGACGAGGCCAAGAGTGATGACAGAGTGCAGGACTGGATAGAGCGCGCTCATGACGCGCTGCATAGCGCCCGCGTCGACCGCCGGGAAGGCCGCAAAACGCTCGTTCTCTTACCGTTTCCCGCGCTCAACGCGCCTGGTGCTGCCACCAGAACAGGCCCACCAGCCCGAGCGCCGTCGACAGCTCGCCAGCCGCCACGCGCGCGGGCAGCTCGTCGAGCGGCACGGTGCCGATCTCGATCTCCTCCGAGGGGTCGAGCTGTTGCGCGCCGACGAGCGCGCAGCAGGGCGCCAACACCGTGGTGCACACGTTGCTCATGAAGGCCGGGTTCGGGTGCACCACGCCGATGACGCGGGCCTGCGCGAGGTCGGCGGGCGCGTAGCCGGTCTCTTCACGCAGCTCGCGCAGCCCGGCCACCAGCGGGTCCTCGCCGTGCTCCACCAGGCCCGCGGGCAATTCCCAGGTGAACGAGCGCGTGCCGAAGCGCCACTGACGCACCAGCACCACGCGCTGGTCGTCGGTGATGGCCACCACGTTCACCCAGTCGGGGCCGATCAAGCGATCGACGGTGAAGGTGCGCCCCGTGAGCTGGCTTTGCACCTGGTCGGAGCGGATCGTGAACACGCGCCGGTGGTCGGGCTCGCCCTGGCGCAGCTCGAGGAATGGCAAGAGCTTCTCGGCCATGAGCGCGGCGCTACTCGAGCGCGGTCAAGATCTCGCAGCCGTGCTCGGTGACGACGATGGTGTGCTCGAACTGCGCCGACAGCTTGCGGTCGCGCGTGACCGCCGTCCACCCGTCGTCGAGCACCTCGATCTCCCAGGTGCCGGCGTTGATCATGGGCTCGATGGTGAAGCACATGCCCTTCTCGAGACGCGATCCCTTGCCGCGCTTGCCGTAGTGCGGCACTTGCGGCGGGGCGTGGAAGGTGCGGCCGATGCCGTGCCCAACGAAGTCCTTCACCACCGAGTAGCCGTTGGCCTCGGCGTACTCCTGGATGGCGGCGCCGATGTCGCCCAGGCGCGCCCCCGGCTTCACCACCGCGATGGCGCGGCGCAGGCACTCGGCGGTGACGTCGACCAGCTTCTTGGCCTGCGGTCGCGGCGTGCCTACGTGGTAGGTCTGCGAGGTGTCGCCGTACCAGCCATCCACGATGGGCGTGACGTCGATGTTGATGATGTCGCCGTCTTTCAGCACCAGCTTCTTCGTGGGGATGCCGTGGCACACCACCTCGTTGACGCTGGTGCAGATGCTCTTGGGGTAGCCGTGGTAGTTGAGCGGGCCGTTCCGGTAGCCGCGGGCGCTCGTCCAGGCCACGGCGGCGTCGTCGAGGTCGGCGGTGCTGATACCAGGCTTCAAGAGCGCGGCCAGGTGCTCGATCATCTCGGCGGCAGCGCGGCCGGCCCGGCGCATGGCCTCCACCTCCGATGAGGAGAGCAGGGTGACCGCTTCGCGACGCGCGTCCATAGCTCATGGTTAGCGGCTCCGCCGCCGCTGCGCAAAGGTCATCCATGGGTAAGGGCCCTCGAATGGACAACTCAGTCGTCCTCGCGAGCGATCCATCGTCGCTGGCGGCGTCGCGTCCTCGGTCCGTGGCGACGGCCACGGCCCTGCGGGGCTCCTTGCCATCGACGCGCCTCGCT
>JADZDP010000137.1 GCA_020850995.1 Deltaproteobacteria bacterium | reverse complement strand
GGACAAGTCGATCGGTGATCGCGAGCGAGGCGCGTCGATGGCAAGGAGCCCCGCAGGGCCGTGGCCGTCGCCACGGACCGAGGACGCGACGCCGCCAGCTGCTCTGCGTACTCGAGGATGGCGCGCTCGGTGTCGCCCACCACGACGACGGGCTCGGCTGCGACGCCGAGCTCCTCGCTGAGCGCGCGCGCATGCGCGGCGAGCGCCGTGCGCCGATCCTCGTAGAGGAAGCCCTGGCCCTTGGCGATGGCTGCCTCGGCGCCGAGCTCATCGATGACGTGCACCAGCTTGAGCGAAACGCCCAGGCGCTGTGCGATGACAGCCGCAGCGTGGGCGGCCGCCCGCGCGGGCTCGGAGAGGTCGGTGGCGGCGATACAGCGGAGACCAGTTGTGTTGATCGAGCCCGGCGCAGGGACTTGCCAGGAGCCCAAGGAGTGCCGCAGCCGCGTACCTCGTGGTACGCGGCGAGGACATGACGCAGGGATCGTGGCAAGGACCAAGCCCGGCGACCATCAACGCAACTGGTCTCCGCTGTCGTGCACATGGAGCTCTCCCCGCTGTCGACAACGCGGAAGGGCGCCGCGACGGCGCGGCCTGCCTTGCCCAAACGCGTTTGCCAGGCCCGTGCCAGGGTCGCGCACCGCCGCGCGTTGACCTGCGCGTGCGGGCGCCTACCGTGCTTGAGTGATCACCGCTCTGCGCCGCTGCATCGCTGGCCTGTTCGGCGGCCTTTTGTCGATCCTGACCCTGCGCCTGCTGCCGGTGAACAAGAGCGGCCACCAGGTCCTCAGTGATCCCCACCGCGACGACGATCGCGCGGGCGAGCCCGCGGATGCACCGACGCCCGCGACGACGATGGCGCCGCCGCGGACTTGACCGCGCACCACGCGCCGTCGGTGCCGGGCGCCTCACGACGGGTGCCACACGCTGTAAGCTCGGCCCATGGAACCGTCGCGCTCGAGCGTGCCTCGACAAGGCTGGCAGCGTTGGCTCCTCGTTTTGCTCGGCACCGGCGCCGTCGTCGCGACCCTGCTGTTCATGCTCGGCATGGGCTGGCTGATCGTCGACGCGCTCTTCGGCAAACAGGGCCCAGGTGAGATCCCCAAGATCGTCGGCGTCCTGATCTTTTTCGTGCCGGTCTTCACGGGCTCGCTCCTCGCAGGCTGCCTCGCGGGCGCTGCGGTGGCGCCCTTCTTTCTGTCCCGCACCGATCCCATTCGCCCCCAGGCCTTCGCGCTCAGCGGCGCCCTCATCCTCGGTGTGATCGTCTTCGTGGCTTACGCCACCAGGGACTTCTGGTGGGGGGGAGCGCGCACGCCGTGACACCGCGCGTCCCAGGGAGGGAGAGAGCGGACAGCAAGAGACCGAGGACGGGGTCGAGCGACGCCGCCCTCCTGGCTGCGCCGCGCCCCGCGTGAGCGCCGCGCGCGCGGCCGTGTATCGTCTGGCAATGAAGAAGCTCCTCGCCGTCTGCTCGGGCTTGGTCGCGCTCACCAGCTCGTTCTTCGTCGCCGCGGCCATCGGTGATCTGCTCACCGGCTCCGACACGAGCACCGGCGTGCTCGTCGGCATGCTGGTGTTCTTTGGCGGCATCAGCGCTGGCGCTGGCTACGGCGCCGTGCGCTTGTGGCGCACACCGCGCTTCGACCCGGTCAGCGCCGAACCGGCGCTGCTGGCACTGGCGCGCGAGCAACAAGGACGCGTCACGGTGGCCGAGGCCGCCTTGACGCTGAAGGTGCCGCTGGCGCGCGCCAAGGAGGCCCTCGATCACCTGGTGACGCACGGCGCTGCACAGCTCTTGGTGAGCGAGGGCGGCGAGCTGGTCTACGCGGTGGGCGGCTTCTTGAGCGCACACGAGAAGGGCGCGGCCCTCGACGTGCTCAGCGATCGCCCGCAGGCACCCGCGCAGGAGCTCGAGGAGCTCGCCGCCGAAGCACAGCGTCGCAGGTGAGCCCGCGCTCACAGCGCCGCGTGCTTCGCGACCATGAGCCACACGGCGAAGATCGAGACCGCGAAAGCGGGCACACCCAGCGCAAGCCACGCGCGCTGGTCGCGACGAAACTGATCCGGCAGCGGCGTGCCCTCGCGCGCGGCCGCCTCGGCCAAGCGGCGCATGCGGAGCTGCAGCCACGCCGCCGGCACCCACAAGACACCCGCGAGCGCGTAGCAGGCGATGCCGAGCGCCACCCACCCACGTGAGAGCGGTTGCCCGAGCAAGGTCGCGAGCCACACGCCCGTCGCGGGCAGCGTGATGCCCGAGGGCAGCGTGAAGATCCAATCGGCCAGCACGATCTCGCGCGCGTACCAGGCGATGACCTTCGGATCCTGTGCGCGATCGGCGCGCACCTTGTACCAGGCGGTCATGAGCCCGGCGCCGAGGAACAAGAGCGCCGACAAGATGTGCGCGGTCTTCACGACGAGATAGAGCATCGGCGCGCCACCACCACGGTGCCGACGATGATCGGCACGTTCTTGAGGAGAGGGAGGAAGGGGTGCACCCACAGGAGCGGGTCGTGCCACGACACGAGGATGGGCAGCGCGATGAGCGCCGCCACCTGCAGCCACAGGAGGAGCGCGAGCGCTCGTCCACGCAGCGCCAACGCCGCGACGCCCGACGCGATCTGTGCGGCGCCGAGCAGGTGCAAGAAGGCCGTGGCGTCCATCGGCACCAAGCCGCTCGCGCGCACCACCTCGAGCTCGAGCTCCTGCACGAAGAGGATCTTGGGGACGAGCCCCTCGGTGAACCAGGGCAGCGCCATGGCCACGCGCAAGAGCCACCACGCCCGCGCCGAGCGCCCCTCGCGCGCCATGAGCGTGGCCACGCCGAGCGCGCCCACGAGCGGCAGGTTCTTCGAGAGCACGCCGTAGGGGTGCGCGAGCAAGAGCGGCTCGATCGCGGCCAAGATGATCGTGAAGGCGGCCACGGGCCCGGCCTGCAGGGCGAACGAGAGCCAGGTGGGCCGCGCCAGCGCGACCACGACGCCGAGGACCAGCTCGGCCGCGCAGGTGGCCCACATCAGCCAGTGCGGCAGGCCCAGGCGATCGAGGTAGGCCTCGCCCACGGCGCGGTAGTGCGGGTGCAGCACGAGGACGGCGGTGGCGAGCCACACGAAGGCCACCGAACGCACCAGCGCGCGTTGATCACGCTGGTCGCGCGCGGGCACCGGCAGCGCTGCTTCGCCTTCCACCACCGCCTCATCCTACGCGGACACGGCAGCGAAGGCGTCGATCACCACGCAGCCGCGGCGCGCCCGGCGCGCCGCCACGCTCACGCCTCGCCCTCGCCGCTGTCGTCGACGATCTCCCCTTCACCGGACTCCTCGGCGTCCTCGTCGAGCGCCGCGCGCGCCTCGTCGACGCGGCGCCACACCACCGTCCACGCGCCGCTCTCGTGCGTGAGCGCGAGCGTCTCGGTGCCCTTGGCGCGCGCGGGGCGGCCGTTGTCGACCAAGGTCATCTCCCACGCGCAACACGCCACGGCGGTCGCGCCGAACACGTCGAGCCGATGATCGCGCTCGCTCACGCGTAAGACGCGGTGCTGCTCCATGAGCTCGCGGTAGCTCTGCAGGCAGGCGGCCCTCCCCTCGACGCGCGTGCCGTCCTGCAGCACGAACGCGCACTGCGGGTGCAGCGCGCGCTCGACGTCGCTCCAGCGCTTCGCGCGCCACGCCGAGGAGAGCGCCTGCACGGCGGCGCGCGGATCGCTCGCGCCCGGCGACGACGGGAGCGCCCATGCGGGCGCGGGCGCCATCGGGGCTGACGGCGCGCTCGGCGTCAGCGCCGCCCCAGTGGCGACCGGCATCGGTACCGGCGTCGACGACGGCGCCGTGGGGCCAGGCTTGTCGACGGCCAGGCCCACGAAGCTCGGGAAGCGCGGCACGCCGTCCTTCGTGAGCTCTTGGTAGCGATAGGTGATGAGCGTGCCGATGGGGGGCGGGCTCTGGCGCTCCTGGTCCGACAAGCCCGTGCCCAGGTTGAAGCGCGTGCCGTCGTGCATCGCGCAGACGAGCGCCCCCAGGCGGCCCTTGTGCTTGCCCTTGCCGGGCTCGTGATCCACCACGCGCGCCTCGGCGTCGTGGAAGGTCTTCACCTTCAACAGCGTCGTCGAACGGCCCTCGACGTACTTGCTGCCGGGCTGGCGCAACATCAGCCCTTCGCCGCCGAGCGCCTCCACGCGCGCGAGCTCTGCCTTCAGGTGATCGAAGCCCTGGCAAGGCAGGTGCTCGACCGGGCGCGCGAACTCGTGCTGTGCCGCACCGAGCAGGCCGTGCAGATACGCGACCCGCTGCTCGAAGGGCTCATCGCGCGCGGGCGCGTCGAACACCAGGTACCTCACCTCGCGCCACGCCTCGCTGGCCCCACCGCTGCGCACGATGGAGATGCACTTGCTGAACTCCTTGCGCCCAACCCAGAGCTCGCCATCGAGCGGGTGGCTCGGCAGGCCCGCCGTGAACCAGGCCGGCGCAGCGAACACGTTGCCGAGGCGCGACACGAACCGGGTGCCGTCCCACCACGCGCGCACGCCGTCGAGCTTCTCCGAGATCCACCAGCCCAAAAGCTCGACGTCGTTCTCCCACTTGTGCGCCAGCAGCACCGGCGGCGCGGTACCGCTGCCCGCCTCTTCGTGGTCGTCGCCGATGGCCTTGGGCTTCGCGGGCGCAGACGAGGCCGCAGACGAGGCCGCAGACGAGGCCGTGGCGTCGCCCACGCGATCGAGCTCGAGCTGTTCGCCGCGGTACGCCTTCAGGTGCTTGCAGGTGCGCTTGTCGATGGCGCCGCCCTGGTTGCGCCACGCGGGGCAGCTGCACGAGTACACGCCACCGACGTTCTTGAGCTGGTAGGGCGCCTTGGCGGAGCCCTGCACGTGGACGATCTCACCATCTGCGATGTCCGGCATGCGCACCTGTTAGCGCGTTTGCCGACGAGGCGCGGGCACTCGAAGTGTGATCGACGACAGGGCCGCGCGGCGCACGCTCAGCGCGCGCCCTGCACCACCACGCGCACGCGCTCGGTGTCGGGCAGCATGGCCGTGACCTCGACGCCGCGGGCCACGGCCGCCCCCTTGAGCGCCAGCACGAAGCGCGCGGCCGCCTTGCGATCGCCCTCGAAGCCGCCCTCCACGGCGACCAGCCCGGCCGTGGCGGCCAGATCGGCCACCAGCGCCGGCGCGAAGCCCGGCGCCACCACCGTGGTGGTCGCGACGCTCTGCCCGCCCAGGCCCGCGGCCTCGGTGCCGGTGGCGCCCTGCCCCGGCAAGCCCACCACACCGACCACCAAGGCCACGCCGGCCGCCAGCGCCAGGCCCGCCACCCAGGCAGCGCCACCGAAGCGGCGACGCGCCAGCGGCAGCACCTCGTCGACGGCGGGGGGCAAGGGTGCCTGCGCGGCGCGCCGATCGGCCGCGAGCCGATCGCGCACCTTGGCGACCAGCTCCGAGGGCCCCTCGGGCGTGGGCAGGCCGCGCAGGAGGGTCAGGGTCTGCTCCAAGCGCCGCCGCTCGGCGGCCAGCGCGGGGTCGGCCGCCAACAGCGCGTCAAGCTCGGCCTGGCGCTCGCCGTCGAGGGCACCCTCGAGGTGGTCGGACAGCAGCGCGCGGGCGTCGTCCGGCGTCAGCTTCTTGTGCTCGGTCATAATCAACTCCAGGCGCGGCATGGTGGGTGTGGGGTGAGGGCTCAGGTGGCGACGTCGTCGAGGTAGGGCGCGAGCTTCTCGGCCAGCTCGGCGCGCGCGCGATGCAGGCGCGACTTGACGGTGCCGAGCGGCAGCCCGGTCACCTCCGCGATCTCCTCGTAGGACAGGTCCTCGAGGTCGCGCAGGATGACCAGCGTGCGCTGCTCCTCGGGCAGCGCGCGCAGGTGCTCCTCGAGCACGCGCGACACGTCGCCCTGCTGCATGCGCTGGTCGGCGCGCTTGTGGCCGCGCGCCTCGGCGTCGGGGTCCACGGCGCCGCGCGCCACGGCGGGATCGTCGATGTCCGCCAGGGTGCCTACGTGGCGGCGCTTGAGGAACTTGAGGCGGTTCAAGCAGCGGTTGCGCGTGATCTTGTAGATCCACGTCGACAGCTTGCTCTCGCCCCGAAAGCTCGACAGCGAGTGGTAGAGGGCCACGAACACCTCTTGCGAGAGGTCCTCGGCCTCGGCGCGGTCCTGCAAGATGCGAAAGGCCACGGCGAACACGCGCCCGCCGAACAGGGTGACCAGCGCGTCGAAGGCGCCGGTGTCGCCCTGCGCGGCCCGCAGCGCCAGGGCCTCTTCGGCGCCCTCGCCGGCGGGCAAGGGCTGCAGCGCCGCGGCCATGGCGGGGACGGGGGTGGCGGACTTGACCGTCATCAGCCGCGCCATTCTTCCACCTCGCGGGCCCGGGGGCACCGTGCCCCGACCGGGGTAGGACAGCCGCGCCCCTTGGCCGGTTCCCGGCAGATCCGGTGGGTGCGTGTCGGTGGGCGCTCGAGCCCCCTCAGCCCTCGTCGGCCGCGAGCTGCTCCGCCTGCAGCTTGGTGCGCACCACCGACAGGAAGGGCTCGATGTCGCCCGTCATCAGGCGCGCCAGGTTGTGCGCCGTGTGCCCCACGCGGTGATCGGTGCAGCGATCCTGCGGGAAGTTGTAGGTGCGGATCTTCTCCGAACGATCGCCCGAGCCCACCTGCCCCTTGCGCGCCGCCGCCTCGCGCGCGGCCTCTTCAGCGCGCTGCTTCTCGAGCAGCTTGGTGGACAAGAGCCGCAGCGCGATGGTGCGGTTCTTCTGCTGACTGCGCTCTTGCATGCACACCACCACGATGCCCGAGGGCCTGTGCGTGAGCCGCACGGCGCTCTCGGTCTTGTTGACGTGCTGGCCGCCGGCGCCGCCGGCGCGCATGGTCTGCCAGTCGAGGTCATCGGGCTTGATGTCGACGTCGGTCTCTTCCGCCTCGGGCAACACCGCCACCGTGGCCGCGCTGGTGTGGATGCGCCCCTGCGCCTCGGTCTCGGGCACGCGCTGCACGCGGTGCACGCCCGCCTCCTGCTTGAGCTTGGAGTAGGCGCCCTGCCCGCGCACGGCGGCCACCACCTCCTTGAAGCCGCCCTTGGTCCCCTCCGACGACGACAACAGCTCCACCTGCCAGCCCATGAGCAAGGCGTAGCGGCCATACATGGTGAACAGGTCGCCGGCGAACAGCGAGGCCTCGTCGCCGCCGGTGCCGGCGCGGATCTCGAGGATGACGTCTTTGTCGTCGTTCGGATCGCGCGGCAGCAACAGCACCTTGAGCTGCTCTTCCAGCGCCGTGATCTCGGGCTCGAGGCGGGTGACCTCGTCCTTGGCCATGGCGCGCAGCTCGGCGTCTTTGTCCTCGAGGAGCGCCTTGTTGCCCAGGAGCTCCGCCTGCTTCTCTTTCAGCACGCGATAGGCCTCGACGATGGGCTCGAGGCGCGCGCGCTCCTTGTTCAGCTCGGCCAGCTCTTTGGCGGCCAGCTCGGGCTGGAAGAGCTTCTCCGTGATGACGGCGTGGCGCGCGACCGTCTCTTCGAGCGACTCGAACATGGGGTGCCGTCGCGCTCTCTCAGGGGCCGAAGAAGATCTCGGCCGTCGCCCGGGTGGTGTAGGGCGCGCTGGTGGTGTGGCCCCCGGTGAGCATGACCTGGTTGGTCGGCAGGATCGCCATGGCCGCGCGCTCGAGCGCCTCCGCCGGCGGTCCCGCCAGCACGCGCGCCTTCAAGATGCCGGTGCCGGCCTCGGGCTCGAGCACCTCGGCGAGAGGCGCGCCGTTGCCGATGGTGCCGCCGGCCACCAGGATCATGGAGTTTCGCCCCTCCTCGTCGGCGGCGAGCACGGCCGCCGTGTGACCGGTGCGCCCGAGCCCCTGCAGAAGCTGCACGCTCGGCGACTGCTCGAAGCCGGTGGTGGTGGAGAAGAAGAAGCAGTCGGGCGAGCCCGCGCCCGAGGGCACGCCGTTTTGCGCCTGGGTCTGGCCGCCGATGACCAAAAGGCGGTTGTCGTCGATGGCCACGGCCTGGTGGCGCGCCGGGCACTTGCCGTCGGGGAAGCCCTCGAGGCCGGTGGTCTCGGTCAGGCGCGCCAGCACGCCGCCCGAGGCGCGGAACACCTCCACGTCGCACACGGTGTCGGTCTCGTCGGCGCCGCCGCTGACGATGAGCAAGGTGTTGGCGTCGTCGCCGAGGGCGGTGGCCTGGTGGAAGGCGCGCGGCACCAAGAGCCCGCTGGCGACGCGGGCAGTGGAGGCGGCGTCCGTCGGCTGGCTGATGTCGAAGGTCTCCACGGTGACCGCCAGCTGCGTGGAGGGGCCGCTGTTGCCCGCGCCCGCTTGCGTGGGCGTGCACCCGTCGTTCGGACCCTCGCCGGCGCAGCCGCCGACCAGGGCGATGAGCCCCGCGCCCTCCATCAAGGTGGAGCTGTGGTGCGCGCGCGGCACCGCCATCTGGAGGGTGACGAATTCCTTGGTGGTGGGATCGAAGATGAGCGCCGTCGCGAGCGTGGTGAGCGTGCCCGAGATGATGGAGAAGCCGCCCGAGATCAGCACGCGGCCGTCGTCGGGAATGGCGGTGGCGGCGTGGTAGGCGCGCGCCACGTCGAAGCCCTCCAAGGCCTCGAAGGTGCCGGTGGCAGGATCGTAGAGGTCGGCGCTGGCCAGCAGGCGCTCCTCGCCGTCGACGAACACGGCGCCGCCCGCGATCAGCACCTTGTTGATCACCGGCACGAAGGTGGCGGTGTGCCCATGGCGCCCCGGTACGGGGGCGTCGGGCGAGATGGTGGTCTCACCGCCGCCGATGGAGGTGGTCTTGCCGAAGGTGTCGAGCTTGCCCACCAAGAGCATCGAGCTGGCGCGCTGGCTCGCGTCGACGAGCAGGAGCGGCATGGTGCGGCCAATGGACTGTGGCGGCGCGCCGGCGCCGCCGCTGGCGAAGGCCTGCAAGGTGATGACCACGCCGGGCTCGCCGTCCTTGGTCAGGCCCACCGCCAGCGGCGTGGCCACGTCGGGGTCGAAGGTGACGAGGTCATCTGCCACGGACCCGCTGGATGAGAGCACGAAGCTCGTGGCGCCGTTGAGCGCCTGGTCGGTCTGGTTGGCGGGCTCCACCACGGTCAGGTCGATGGGCACGGACTTGGTGCAGCCGAGCGCCACGGCGACGCAGGCCAGCGCGACCACCACGAGGGGACGAGTGATGAGGCGAGCGCGCGTCATGGGAGCACCAGGTGGACCTCGCCGCCGTGGGCCGGTCGCGGGTCGGGGAGCACGCCCAGGGCCACCAGCGTGACTGCGGTGCCGCCGGCCAGCACTACGGCGCCGGCGGCGCCACCGCCGATCACCACGGGCCAAAACCAGGGCTGCTCGGTGATGGGCCCGTCGGGGTCGGGCTCGTCGGGGATGGTGACCTGGTCCTTGTAGGGGTCCTTGTCGTCGTCGAGGCGGGCGCTCTTGCCCGAGCGACCGCTGGTGACGGCGCGGCTGTCGTCGTCGCCGGGGGGTTCGTCGCTGCTGGCGCTCTTCGGCTTGTCGTCGTCGACCACGCGAGAGCGCGCCGGCTCCTTGAGCGGCGTCACGTCGTAGCGCAGCTTGGTCTCGGCCACGCGCACGCCGGCGCCGGCCTTGGCGCCGGCGATCAGCGCCGCCACGGGCGAGGACGCGAAGGCCTTGGGCGCGGGCTTGTCGCCGTCGAAGGCCTGCTCGACGGCGTCGCGGGCGGGGATCATCTCGATGGACACGTCGAGCAGACCGGCGGTGAAGCCGATGGCCGGCAGCTCCTTCAGGCCACCGCTGACCGCGTCGACGAGGACCAGGCGGGTGGGGATCTGCGGGTCCGCCTTGCTGACCACGCCCACCACCGCGCCCGCCAGGCCCGCCTGCCGCGCGGCCTCGGCCACCACCTTGGCGCTCTCCACGCCGAAGCGGTTCGCCTGCAGGTCGTCGAGCCAACTGGTGCCGCCCTTGGCCACGAAGCCCGGGCTCACCGTGATCTCCTCGCCGGGCTTGAGCTCGACGATGACGCCAAACGAGGGCAGGCCCTCGCGCACCGCGCGCACCAGGTGGCGCCCCACCGGCACCTCGGCCACGCGCACCGGCGCCCCTGCCGTGGGCCGCCCATCGATCTCCACCGCGCCGCCCACGCCGGACTCGTCGACGAACACCACGGCGCGCTTCTCCTTCAGCGCGCGATCGCGCTCCCGCGCGAAAGTGCGGATGAAGAGCGGCGGGTAGCGCTTGGCGTCGAGCTGCAGCTCGGGGTTGAGCACGGCGGCGAAGGCGAGCTGCACCCGGGCCTGGTCGTCTTGCCCCTGGCGCGCCGCGACCTCGGCCAGGCCCAGGCGACAGTCGATGAGCGCCTGCGCGTCGGGCAGCAGGGCGGCCGCGGCCTCGGTCTTCTCGAGCGCCAGCTCGAAGGCCTTCTTGGCCTTGCCGAACTGCAGCTTCTCGGCGAAGGCGCGCGCCTTCTCGAGCGCGGCCGTGCCCTCGGCGAGCGCGGCCTTGGCCGCCTCGGCGTCGGGGGCGGAGCCGCCGGCACCCGAGCCCACGGCGAGGGGCACCACGTCGAAGGCGCCGCTGCCACCGAGCTCCTTCCTCACCGCGGCCGTGACCTCGTCGGCCAGGCCCTTGGTGGCGTCGCCGAGCGGCACCAGGGGCACCAGGCCCAGGCGGAAGGCCTTGGGCTTCAGCTCGGGCGTCGGCTCGGGCTTCGGATCGCCCTTGGTGGGCACCGGCGCCAGGATGTCGTCGTCATCGTCGCCGGGGGCGGCCGCGGGCTTGGCTGCGTCGCCCTTGTCGGCGCTGTCGTCGGCGCTGCCGCTGCCGCCGCGTCGCACGGTCTGCGCCGCCGCAGGCAGCGCCGCCTGTGTCATCGCCACCTGTGCCATCGCCACACTGGCCAAGAGGAGCACCGCCGGCCGCCGCATCCGAACCTCCAAGACACGTCGGGCGTCTGCCACGAACACGCGGGCGCGGCTACAGGGTGAGGCGCCGGGCCGCAGATGTGGCAGGAAAGCTGCTGCGCAGACCGAGCGCAGGGCGGCTGCGAAGAGCGGAGCGAAGCTGCTCGACGCAGGTGCCACCAGCATCGCAGCCGCCAACGCCGCGATCGGGCCGCGCAGCAGCTTTGCTGCCACATCGTGAGCATCGATGTACCCTGCGGCCCACATGCGCGCCGGGCTCTCGACGCGGATCTTCCTCGCCTTCCTGGTGCTCCTGCTGGCCTTCGCCGGCGCGAGCGCGCTGGCGGTGCGCCGCATGCACGCCATCCGTGAGGATCTGGTCATCATCCACCGCGGCTACCTGGCGCTGGCGCGCGGCAGCACCCAGGCGCGCACGCTGCAAGAGGCCCGCGAGGCGACGGTGGCGCGGGCGCTGGCCGCCCCCGACGCCGCCGTGCGACGCCAGCTGCTCGCCGCCAGCCGCGAGGGCGACCAGGGGCGCGCGCTGCGCGAGCGCCTCGACGACATCGAGGCGCTCAGCCGCCAACTGCTGGCGGGTCGGGCGCGGCCCGCCGACCACGCCTTCCTCGAGCGCGTGTTGACCGAGTGCGCCTCGGCGCGCACGGCGGCCGACGCCTACGACGAGGCCACGGCCAAGCTCGGCGAGGCCGGCGACGACCCCGCCGAGACCTCGCTGCTGACCGACGAGCAGCGCCACGCGGGCGAGGTGCTGTCGGAGCAGCTGCGATCGCTCGGCGCGGGCATCGACGGCAAGGTGTCGGAGGCGGTGTTGCGCGCCGAGCGCGACGAGCGCGCGGCGGCCTGGGCGGTGGTGGCGCTGACCATGCTGGCGGCGCTGGTGGGCGTGCTGGTGCTCGTGAGCACCATCCGCGCGCTGCGGCCGCTGCACACCTTGGTGGAGAGCGCCAAGGCCATCGGGCGCGGCTCCCTCGACGTCCAGGTGGCCGTGCCCACCGACGACGAGGTGGGGGCGTTGGCGCGCGAGTTCAACGCCATGGCGCGGGCCTTGCGCGATCGCGAGGCGGTGCTCGCCAGCCGCGGCGACGAGCTCTTGCGCCTGTCGGGCTTCGCCGAGAACGTCATCCGCTCGGTGCGCGTGGGCATCATGGTGATCGACCAGCGCGGCTGCGTGCGCACGCTCAACCCCGGCGCCCGCTCGGTGTTCAAGCTCCCCCTGGTCGACGTGGATGGGCGCCCGCTGGTGGAGCTCATCGACGACGCGCTGCGCGAGCCACTGGCGCCGCTCTTGCGCGGCCTCGACCAGGTGCGCGCCAGCGGCGAGCCCAGCGCTTTCCCGCTCTTGCGCCTGGGCGACAAGGTGGTCGACGTGGGCCTGGTGCCCATCCGCGACCGCGCCGGCGCCTCGCAGCCCGACGTGCTGGTGCTGGCCGAAGACGTGACGTCGCGCGAGGAGACCGCCGAGCGCCTGCTGCAAACCGAGCGCTTCGCCGCCATCGGCCGCCTGGCCGCGCAGATCACGCACGAGATCCGGAACCCCTTGTCGTCGGTGGGCCTGAACATCGAGCTGCTGGGCGACGACGTGGCGCACCTGCCGCCGGAGCGGGCCAAGGAGGCCAAGGCCATCCTCGACGCCGTGGGCAAAGAGGTCGATCGGCTCACGCAGATCACCGAGGGCTACCTGCGCTTCGCGCGCCTGCCGGCGCCAAAGAAGGTGGCCGGCGACGTGGGCGACCTGCTGGCCGACCTGGTGGCATTCACCCAGGCCGACGCGGCCAAGGCCGGCGTCATGCTCGAGCTCAACGTCGAGCCCGGGCTGCCGGCCGTGCCCTTCGATCCCGCGCGCCTGCGTCAGGCCCTGCTCAACCTGGTGCGCAACGCGGTCGAGGCCGCGGGCCAGAGCGGCACCGTGCGCGTGGGCGCGCACGCCACCAAGAGCGGCCTGCGGGTGACGGTGGAAGACACGGGGCCCGGCATCCCCGAGGAGGCGCGCGCGCGCCTGTTCGAGCCCTTCTTCACCACCAAGCCCTCGGGCACTGGCTTGGGGCTCTTGCTGGCGCGCGAGATCATCCTCGAGCACCAGGGCGAGCTGTCGGTGGAGGGATCGGGCCTGGGGGGCGCCGCCTTCCACGTGGACCTGCCGGGCCCGAGCGCTACGCCCTGAGCCCTGGTGTCATGTTGATGACGATCACTGTCCGATGCTGATCCATCGGCTGACAGGCGGACACACACCTACACCTTTTGCGCCGACAATTCCTCAAGCCCATGCAGGGTTGCGCGCGCATGCCTGCCAGAGTCCGGCTGGCACGGCGTGTGGACAGCGGGGCCAAGGTCGGCGGATGGGCGCCGATGTATGCAGGAGGATCCGATGCTGAGCGCCAGGGTTGGTCGATGCGCGTTTGGGCTCGTGGCAGTGGTAGCGGCCCTGGCGGCCCCACCGGCGACGGCGCTCTCACCCGACGAGGCCGCCGCCTTTGGCCGGCAGCTCGGACGGCCGATGCCGAGCTACATCCAGCTGCAGCGGCCCCCGGCCGACGACGGGGCCCCGCGCCGCATGTTCGCGCCCGGCGGACCGGCGTTGCCGCTCTACCTGAACCGCCACGGCGGCCACTACGAGTGCGCGGGCTACGAGGAGGACTCGGCGCAGAACCTCTCGTCGGTGGTGTGCAACAACTCCGGCGGCGGCTCGGGCGACGTGGGTGGCTTCTCGGGCAGCGACGCGCAGTGGAACACCATGCGCAACTGCGTGGCCGACCTGTTCTCGCGCTTCAACGTCTACGTCACCGACCAGGAGCCGCTCTCGGGCCAGTACGTGGAGGCCGTGGTGGGCGGTAGCCCCGACCAGGCCGGCATGCCCTGGGGCGTGGGGGGCGTGGCGCCCTACTTCTGCGACGTCATCCCCACGGCCATCGTCTACGCCTTCGCCGACGTCTACGGCAACGACATGCAGGGCGTGTGCGAGACCGTGGCGCAGGAGATCTCGCACGCCTTCGGCCTCGACCACGAGTTCCTGTGCGAAGACCCGATGACCTATCTGTCGGGCTGCGGCGACAAGACCTTTCAAGACGTGGCCGCGCAGTGTGGTGAGTACGAGCCGCGCGAGTGCTCGTGCGGCGGCAGCACGCAGAACAGCGTGCAGATGATGTACGAGCTGCTCGGCGCCTCCGACGGCACCACGCCGCCGCCCCCAGCCGACGACCGCGAGGATCCCGAGGTCACGCTCTTGAGCCCCGACTCCGGCGCCACGCTTGCTGCCAACAGCACCATCACCATCGAGGCCCTGGCCGTCGACGACGTGGGGCTCTCAGTGGTGCAGCTCGAGTGGGACTACAGCGGCGAGAGCATGTTCTGCCCCGGCGAAGGCGACTCGTGGAGCTGCACGCGCGCCGGCACGCGCTACTCCTGGAGCATCCAGGTGGGCGAGGGCGCGCGCATCTTCCGCGTGCGCGTACGCGACACCGTGGGCAACGAGGCGGTCAGCGAGGACCGCAGCATCTGGCTCTCCGCCGACGGTGCCCCGCGCCCCGACGACAACGAGGTGCCGAACGTGAGCATCGCGAGCCCGCTCACGGGCGCGCGCCTGCCGGCCAACGAGACGCTGCGCGTGGTGGCCAGCATCGCCGACGACTCGGGCATCGCGCGCGCCGAGCTCTTGTGGCCCTACAACGACGGCGCCTTCCCTTGCCCCGTCGACATGGACGGCATCTCCTGCACCGTCGACAACAACACCTACACCTGGGAGCTGACGGTAGGCGAGGGTGAGCGCAGCTTCAGCGTGCGCGCCATGGACACCGTGGGCAACGTGGTGGAGACCGACGAGGTCACGATTGACCTGGTGGACGGCGCCGAGCTCCCCGATGACGACGGCAACGACACCATCGACTCGCCGCGGGAGCTGTCGTGCGGCGACTCCGTCGAGGTCGAGGTGCAAGACGCCGACTGGTACGTCATCGACGCCCCCGACGGTCAGCGCGTGACCGTGGCGGTGGATGGCGAGGCCGCCGACGACGTCAGCGTGGTGGCCACCACCGGGCCCCTAGGCAGCGACGTGCTGGCCGACGACGACCGGGCCGTCAGCTACTGGGCCAGCGGCGCGGAGAGCGTGGGCGTGCTGCCCGGCCGCGCCGACCTGGGGAGCTACACCCTGTCGGTCGAGTGCACGGATCCGCCCGCCGAGCCGGCGGCGCCCTTCGCCTGCGGCCAGGCGGGCGGGGCCGGGGCGCTGTGGCTGGGCCTGCTGGGGCTCTTGCGCTTGCGGCGCCGCCGATAGATCCGCAGTCCCGTTGACGGAGGGGAGATCAGCACCTAAGAGCTGATCTCCCCTTTGCTTTTCCGCCCTGCCGGACGGCAGCGCGAGGTCCGCGATGAAGCCCGACATCCACCCCATCTACAAGCTCTCCACCATCACCTGCGCATGCGGCGCCGCCTACGAGACGCGCAGCACCCGCACCGCGTACGCCGTCGACATCTGCTCGGCGTGCCACCCCTTCTACACGGGCAAGTCGCGCGTCCTCGACAAGGAAGGCCGCGTCGAGAAATTCCGCTCGCGCTACAAGACCACCGGCGCCGCCAAGAAGTAGCCGTTACATCGCACGCGTGACCTCCGCCCTCCGCGCCATCCTCATGCTCGCGGCGCGCCCGGTGATCGGCGGGCAAGCCGTCATCGAAGGCGTGATGATGCGCTCACCCAAGAGCCTCGCCATCGCCGTACGGCGCCCCGACGGCGGCATCGTGCTGCGCGAAGAGGCGTGGCTGTCGTTCTCGGCGCGCCTGCCCTTCCTGCGCTGGCCGCTCTTGCGCGGCGCCACCATGTTGGTCGAGAGCCTGTACAACGGCCTCTTGGCGCTGAACTTCTCGGCGTCGGTGGCCTTCCCCGAGGACAGCAAAGAGCAGAAAGAGGCGCAGAAGGATGCCGCCAAGGGCAACGGCGCCCTGTGGGTGACCATGGCTGTGTCCTTGGCCTTTGCCTTCGGCCTCTTCAAGGGCGTGCCGCACCTGTCGGCGTGGGGGCTCGGGCGCTTGCTCGGGGGCGAGGGCGACAGCGCCCTGCCCATGACCTCGCCCCTGTTCCACCTCGTCGACGGCGGCATCAAGCTGGCGCTGTTCGTGGGCTACATCGCGCTCATCTCGCGCATGCGCGACGTCAAGCGCCTGTTCATGTACCATGGCGCCGAGCACAAGAGCGTGCATGTGTGGGAGGCCGAAGAGCCCCTCGACGTCGAGCATGCGCGCGGCAAGTCCACCGCGCACCCGCGCTGTGGCACCAGCCTGATCCTGCTGGTCATCGCCGTGTCCATCGTGGTCTTCGCCGGGGTGCTGCCCTTCGTGCCCGTGCTGTCTGACAACGACTTCGTGCAGGCCTTGTTCCTCCTGGCCGTGAAGCTGCCCTTGCTCTTGCCCATCGCCGGCATCGCCTACGAGGGGCAGCGGCTGGCGGCGCGCCACCCCGGCAGCGTGCTGGTGCGCGCGCTCATCGCGCCCGGCATGCTGATGCAGCGCCTGACCACGCGCGAGCCCGGCGACGCCGAGCTCGAGGTCGCGCTGGCGGCGCTGAAGAAGACCGTCTGGCGCGAGCAGCAAGGCGAGGTGGTCCCGCTGCCAGCGCGCCAAGCGTCGGTGGAGGTGTTCGAGTCCTTCGACGCCGTGGCAAAGTCGGTGGCCTGACGATAGGAGTGCCCATGCACGCGCTCTTGGAGATCGCACGTACGCTCGCCCTGCAAGTCGACCCCAACCTGGGAACCAAAGCGGCCCAGCAAGGGGCCATCCAGCGCATGTCGGACCCCACGAGCTACGACGTGGTGTTCCCCGTGGTGGCGTTCGTGCTCGTCATCGTCGTGCCCGCGGCGGTGGCGCTGTGGGCTATGTTCCGCACCGCCACCGAGAAGACCAAGGAAGCCGACGAGACCTAGGAGGACACCATGCTGAAGACCATCGCGTTTGCCGCCCTCGCCACCCTTGCCGCCCCCGCCGCCTTCGCCGGCGACGATCACCCGGGCTGCGACACCGATGCACCTGCCGCCACCACTGCACAAGCGCCGGCCGCTGCCGCCCCGGCCGCGCAGACCGAGCCGAAGAAGCTCGAGGTCGCCGACCTGGCGGCCATGATCGACGCGGCCACCAAGAACAAGACGCCCTTGTTCATCTTCGACGCCAACACCGACAAGACCCGCAAGGACAAGGGCGTCATCCCTGCGGCCGTCAAGCTGCCCTCGTCGTCGGAGTACGACCTGGCGCTCTTGCCGAAGAACAAGGCCGACGCCGCGGTGTTCTACTGCGCGGGCCTCAAGTGCGGCGCCTCCAAGTCGGCCGCCATGCGCGCCATCAAGGCCGGCTACACCAACGTGCACGTGCTGCCGGCGGGCATCGCGGGCTGGGTGAAGGCGGGCAAGGCCGTGGAGAAGCTGCCGCAGGCGTGAGCCTCCGCGACAACTGGTGAACGAGCGCGCGCGGGCCTCGAGCCCGCGCGCGCGTTTCTTGGGGCTGAGGTCGCGGGCCCGGCACCGCGAGGCGCTGGCGCTTGGCGCGGCCGGCGCAGAGCATTCCCATGCGAACGAAGACGCGAGCGTGCTCTCCGCGCCGTATCCAGCCGCCCAACCACGTCCTGACGGCGGGTGCCGAAGCTGCCAGCGTGGGCGTGGGCGGCGTCGGCGCCCTACGCATCGGCGGCGGCGATGGCGTCGGTCGGGCGGACCGGCACGGCGCGAT